>CANQRA010000039.1 GCA_947626125.1 uncultured Bacilli bacterium | reverse complement strand
AAACAAATACGGGATGGGATATTCGCTTTAACTACACCGGTAATAACATCCGTTGAAGGTCTTTGCGTAGCGACAATTAAATGAATGCCGGCTGCTCTTGCCATTTGGGTTATCCGCATAATAGAATCTTCAACTTCTTTCGAAGCGACAAGCATTAAATCGGCAAGTTCATCGATAATAACCACCATAAACGGCATCTTTGGTAAATGTAAATCCGGATTTTTATTATTCTCTTTTTCAACATAAGCATTATATTCACTGATTTTTTTAACACCCACATCGGCAAATTGGTCATATCTTTTTTCCATTTCTCTTACAACATTTTGTAACATTATGGAAGCTTTTTTGGGGTCATTTACAACTGGGCAAAGTAAATGAGGTGTACCATTATAATTCGTAAGTTCAACTTTCTTAGGGTCAACCATGATTAACTTAACATCATTAGGGTTATAATTCATTAAGATAGAACAAATAATAGAGTTAATACAGACAGATTTACCAGAACCCGTGGAACCCGCAACTAAAAGATGGGGCATCTTCGCCATATCAGCAACGATTGGTTTACCCATTAAATTTTTTCCTAAAGTAATCATGATGTCATATTTATCTTTATACATTTGATTAGCTTCAAGTATTTCTCTAAAGGATACCGCACTAATATTCTTATTCGGTATTTCAATTCCAATCGTACTTTTCCCAGGAATTGGCGCTTCAATTCTCACATCTTTGGCTGCCAAAGCTAAAGCGATTTCTTTATTGATTGATAATATCCTGCTTACTTTAGTTCCCGCCGGAACCACAATTTCATATTGGGTAACCGCAGGTCCCACATGAATATCCACCACCTTGGCGGTTATTTGAAAATCTCTTAAAACTTTTTCCAAAACATCTTTATTATTTAAAGTGTAAGGATCTAAACCCGTTTTTTTATCTTTTTTAACTTCGTTTAATATATTTAATGATGGCAATTTATAAGTTGAAGATGCTTGATAACTTTCTTCCATCTCTAAATCACTAGCCTCTTCGGCTGGCGTAATTATTGGTTCAACTTCCACTACTTCATCTCTAGTCATCTTCCCAGTTTTAACATCGTCAAGACTTCTTAGGACAATTTCATCATCTTTATCTTTTTCTTCATTCTTAGCAATTTCTTCACTTATATTAGCTAAAGAGGTTTCTTCTTTTTCACTTATTGAGGCATCTTCTTCCTCATCACTATATTCTTTATTGCGATGAACAAACTCTTTAATTTTATCGACAACATCGCCTAAAGTTATATTAAACATCATGATTAAGCCAAAGATAGCCATAACTACTAAGACAATAATAGTTCCTACTCGAGCAAACAAAAAGTATAGAACACTTATGCATATTGCCCCAATTAAACCTCCGCCAATAGCTAAGGTTGTATCGCCCGTATTTAAGATAGAAGAAGTTAAATCAATGGTACTAATTCTTTCCATATAACGGTCAATCGTCGCAGTTACAATTTCCGTAGGGCTACCTATTTTATTTAAAAAAGTAAAATGTGATGCCACCAAAACAACTATAACTAAAAGATATAAACCCATTAAACGCGAGGAAAAAAATTTCGGCATCTTTCTTTTGAATAACATATATAAACCAACCATTAATAAATAAATGACAAAAATAAGCCACCAAGAACCAAATAAAAACATGGCAAATTCTTTAATAAGATTACCCACATGACCAAAACCAAAGCCAATAATGCCTATAATGGCGAGTATAAGGCCTGTAAGTTCGATACTCATTCCTGTGTTTGTTGTTTCCTTTGATTTTTTCCTTTTTGCCATCATTATCACCATTATCATTATAAACTAAATATCATTTTTTGACAATTAATTCTATATTTTATATAATACTTTTTGGTGATTAATTATGTTAAATGTTGTCTTATTTGAACCAGAAATTCCCACGAATACAGGAAATATAATGCGTACTTGTATTGCTACCAATACCCATCTTCATTTAATTAAACCTTTAGGATTCAGTTTAGATGATAAATATGTAAGAAGAAGTGGTGTCAATTATATTGATAAATGTAAATATACTGTCTATGAAAATATTGAAGAGTTTTTTGCTAAAAATAAAGGTGAATACTATTTTTTAACCCGTTATGGTCATAAACCTCATACATCCTTTGATTATAGTGACACTTCCAAAAATATTTATTTCTTTTTTGGGAAAGAATCGACCGGTATTCCTCCTAAAATATTAAAGCCTTACATTGATAGATGTTTAAGGATTCCCATGACCAGTGATGTCCGGGCCCTAAATTTATCTAATACTGTGGCCATTGTTTTATATGAAGCTTTAAGGCAACAAAATTATCCTAACTTATTATTTGATGAACCTCATAAATCCAAATACTTTATCGAGGAAAGCTAATTGTAAATATATTAACATAATTTTACAAATTTATTTTTGAGTCTTGACATATATTATATGTTCTTAAAAAATAATTATGCCCATATATTTATATGGGTGATTAAAAATAAAATATGATTAATTATAATGGTCTTAGTGATGAAGAAGTTTTAAGTAGTCGAAAAAAATATGGTAATAACGAACTTACGAAAGTTAAGAAAAAAACTTTTTTAAGAATCTTACTTAGTTCTCTAGGTGACCCCATCATTAAAATTCTTTTAATTGCTTTAGCTATCAAAGTTTTATTCATCTTTTCTAAATATGATTGGTATGAAACTATTGGGATTGCGGTTGCCGTAATGCTCGCCTCCTTAATTTCTACTATCTCCGAATATGGCAGTGAAGAAGCTTTTAAAAGACTTCAAGATGAAGCTGATAAAATTCGGGTTAAAGTTCTCCGCAATAATCATCTTACGGAAGTTTTAATTAATGAAATTGTTGTTGGTGATATCGTAAGTATTTCATCAGGAGATGCTATTCCTGCCGATGGTTACTTAATAAGTGGTAGCATTAGCTGTAATGAATCGCAACTTACCGGCGAAGCTAAAGAAATCAAAAAAATTAATAAAAGCAAATTATTTCGCGGTTCGGTAGTAACAAATGGCAATGGCAAAATGTATGTTGAATCTGTCGGTAACAATACGGAATATGGCAAAATATCTTTAGAAATTCAAGAAAACGACCCTCCTTCTCCGCTTAAATTAAGATTATATGGTCTAGCGAAAATTATTAGTAAAATTGGTTATATTGGGGCTTTTGTTGTTTCGCTTTCTTATCTTTTTAATAAAATTGTTATTGCTAATAATTTTGATATGAACTTGATTATTAATACACTTACCACCCCCAAAATTATATTAAATTATTTAATTTATGCTTTAACATTGTCCGTAACTATTATTATCGTGGCCGTCCCTGAAGGACTTCCAATGATGATTACTTTAGTTCTATCTTCCAATATTAAAAGAATGCTCAAAGATAATGTTTTAGTAAGAAAACCTACCGGGATTGAAACTAGTGGCAATATTAATTATTTACTAACAGATAAAACGGGAACCCTAACCAAAGGGAAATTAGAAGTTACATCTTTTATTTCAGGAGATTTAAAAACCCATAAAAAAGAAGAAGATATTAAAAGAACGAAAATATATGATACCTTATATAAAGCCATTATTGTAAATAATGAAAGTACGATTAGTAATGGCACGGTAATCGGGGGAAATTCTACCGACAAAGCTTTGATTACTTATTTAAAACCCCGAAAAGAAAAAATAACTGTAACTAAACAAATACCTTTTAATTCTGATAATAAATACAGTGCTATATATATAGAAAATACCATTTATTTAAAGGGTGCAAGTGAAATAATCTTACCTAAATGTAGTAAATATTTAAATACTTTAGGGGAAGAAAAAATTATTATTAATCCTAAATTAATTAATCGGGAAATTGAAAAATATACGAAAAAAGGATTTCGAGTAATTACTCTAGCTAAAGGTCATGATTTAGATAATAATTTAACTTTTATTGGTTTTATAACATTAAAAGATGAACTAAGAAAAGAAGCTAAAGAAGGCATTGATTTAATTAAAAATGCGGGCATCAATATTATAATGATTACGGGAGATGCCAAAGATACCGCCAAAAATATTGCCACCGACTGTGGCATTATAACGAGTGAAAAAGACCTTATTTTAACGAGTGAAGAATTAAAAGCCATGGATGAAGAAGAAATAAAAAAGATTATTCATCGTTTAAAAGTGGTTGCTAGAGCTTATCCCCAAGATAAAAGTCGTTTGGTAACCATTTTAGAAAGCATGAATCTAATCGTTGGCATGACCGGGGATGGAGTAAATGATGCACCAGCTTTAAAAAAAGCTAATGTAGGATTTGCCATGGGAAGTGGTACTGAAGTAGCTAAAGAAGCCAGTGATATTGTTATCTTAGATAATAATATTTTATCTATTAGTAAAGCTATATTATATGGAAGAACTATCTTTAAAAGCATTAGAAGATTTGTTACCTATCAATTAACAGTTAATTTTACAGCTTTATTTTTATCCATCATCGGTTCTTATATTGGGGTAAGTACTCCCATCACTATTATTCAAATGCTTTGGTTAAATATGATTATGGATACTTTTTCCGGACTTGCTTTCTCTTATGAAGCACCACTTAAATACTATATGCAAGAATCTCCTAAAAAGAAAAATGAACCTATCATTAATAAGTATATGTATTCCCAAATTATCATTAATTCTATCTACTCGGCTACTCTATGTATTTTATTTTTAAAACTACCCCTTATTAAAGAATTTATTCGTAGTGATTATAAGCACTTTATGACCGCTTACTTTGCTTTATTCATCTTTATTGGGATTTTTAATGCTTTTAATGCTCGAACCGAAAGACTAAATTTATTATCAAATATCCTAAAAAATAAAGTGTTTATTGCTATATTTACTTTTATCATATGTGTGCAAATATTCTTAATTTATAATGGTCATGATTTATTTCGTACTTATGGTTTAACGCTTTTTGAATTATTATTCGTAGTTATTATCGCCTTTAGTGTGATTCCTATGGATTTTCTTCGTAAGTTAATATTAAAGAAAAAAGGTCTTAAGATTGAAATTTAACTTCAATCTTTTTTTTATTAGCATTTAAAAAACCACTAATTCGTGGTTTTTAATAATTTATCATCTTTAATTAATTTATCTAAATTTTTATAATTTACTTTTTCATAATTACTTTTTTTAATAATCTCTGAAATATTATATACTCCTTTACTTTGTAAATAATTAATTAAATCTTCTTCTTTTAGGCTTTCAAATTTAATAACTTCATCAACCAAGTCTTCGATTTCATTATAATTTTTATTATTACTACTATTTACAAAACCAATTTTATTATTCGGAATTGTATCATCGGTAAGGAAGATAAAGGAATTATTAAAGTAGATTTTATCGCCTTTATTATCCGTTATATAACCTTCTTTTAATATTTCTTTAATTAAGTCTTTAATATTAGGATGACATTCACTATAATTATCAAATAATATCATATTGAAGTTATTATTCTTTACCTTGGTAAATAAGTGTTCATCGTTATAACCTACATATCCTTGCGTTGTACCCAAGAGTTTATTTATATCATATAATGACTTATATTCTTTTAAATCAATACGAATAAAATTAGCGTTGGGCATCATGGTCGCATATTTTTTCACTATACTACTTTTCCCTAGTCCTTCTGGTCCTTCTAAGTAAATTTTTAAGAATCCTTTTTTATTTATTAAATTATCTTTAATTAAATTAGTTATTCTTTTAGTATATTTACTCACATTATATAATGAATTATTTATTTCGTTTTCCATATCATCAAAGATATTTAAATTTTCTTTGGTAAAAATCATGCCCGTTTTATTTTCTAAAACTTTAATGACATCTTTTTCGCGGACCACTAATTTCTTATTTCGATTGTAGTTTTTTAATTTTTTATTGATGGCTAATTCTTCACTATAAGTACTTAAGGCTTTTTCATAGTCATTATTTTTAACATACTCATTTTTTTGTAATTTTAATTCTTCAATCCGATTATATAATTTCTTCTTCTCTTCGTTATTATTGCTTTCATTTTTCACTTTAGAACAAACAGAATCAAGAAAATCAATCGCTTTATCGGGGTTCTTTTTATTTTTGATAAAACGGTCTGTATAAAGAACAATTAAATCTAAAATATTATCGGGGATAATCACATGGTGATGATGTTCATATTCACTTTTTACTTTATTTAAAATATTTTTAACTTCTTTATCTTTAGGTTCCGTAATATTAATTACTTCAAATCTGCGCATTAAAGCTTTATCGTTAGAAAAAAATTTATTATATTCTTCACAAGTTGTAGCGCCAATGACTTTGATTTTACCTCGGGCTAAGGCCGGTTTAAAGATGTCTCCTGCCGTTATAGCCCCCTCTGCTCCACCTGCACTAACCATAGCATGAATTTCATCGATAAAGAGAATTATTTTTTCTTCACTTTCAAGCTCCCGGATAATTTTGGTAAGTTTTTCTTCAAACTCACCCCGATACTTAGTCCCAGAAACTAAAGAACCCATTTCTAAAGATACTACTTTAGCATCAAATAAACTATCTGGTACTTCTTTTCTTTTGATTCTTCTTACTAATTCTTCTACAATCGCCGTTTTGCCGACACCGGCATCCCCAATCAAAAGAGGATTATTCTTTTTCTTTCTTAAAAGAGTTTCAATAATTAAATCAATTTCTCTATCTCTTCCCACGACAGCTTCATCCAAGGAAACAATGTCATTTAAAATAGTTCCTGTTTGATAAATTTCTAATTTTTTATTAACTAATTTATTATTTTTACTTAAATTATCATAGATAGAATCAATATCAATATTCATACTGATTAAAAGACGAATAGCTATTCCCTCGCCTTCTTCTAAGATGGATAATATTAAGTGTCTTGCTGTAACTACCCCATTATTGTTTTCTTTGGCATTTTCTAATGCATTATTAATTACTCTTTTAAGCATTGGTGTATATAAATTAATTTCGCTACCCTTAGTGGCATTACCGACAACCATAATAAGTTCTTTTTTAAAATTATCATACGTTAAATTGTATTCTTTTAAAAAAGCACTCATTTCTTTATCGGTTGCTAAAATGGCTAAAAGTAAATGTTCTGTTCCCACATATGGATGATGTAATGCAAATCTTTCTGCTTCGGCTTTTTTAAATAAATTAGCCCCGATTAAACCAAAATTATTAAACATATTAATCTCCCTTACAATTCTATGTTCATTATGTTATTTTTAGAAAAATTATATGCAAAATCTCTAGAGATTTGGGCAAAAATGTGCAATTTTTTAAAAAAATTTTTCGAAAAAAAAAGGAAATGGGTCAGAAAGTTGTTATATATATAGTAGAAGGAGAAAAAAGATGAAAAAATATTTTATCGTTTTTAGTTTAATTGTAGTACTATTTTTGAGTGGAACTATTTTTACTCAAGCAGCGACTTTAGAAGAGAATTTTGTTAATTACTACTTCTACAGGCGCGGTGGTGGCAAAAGTCCTCAGTCGGGAGAATTTCATGAATTTTCGATTAACGGCAAAACTACTTATTGTGTGGAGCCAGGAGTAGATATTACTAAAGGGGCTAACTATGTAGAAGAAGGTTCTTCCCCTTTTGATGCTGAACTAACTAAAAAAATTAATTTAATTGGCCGTTATGGGTATGACTATGAAGGTCATCAAACATTAAGATACCGGATGGCTACCCAATTACTAATTTGGGAAGCGGTTGGAGGCCAACAAAATGAAATATGGGATGGACCACAAGGTGGGGGTAATATTATTGATTTATCGACCGAAAGAAATGCCATTTTAGATTTAGTTAATAAACACGACATTAAGCCTTCTTTTGATGGAGCGGTAAAAGAAACGATTGTTGGGGGAAACATTATTATTAATGATGAAAATCATGTTGTTGATGAGTATCGTTTAGTGTTAACTGGCAGTGCCCTTGTATACATTGAAAATAATGCTATAAATATAAAAGTAGGAAAAGTCGGAGAACAAGAAATATTGTTAAAGCGTAAAGCCTCTTTTGGAGATGAAACTATTTTCTATTATGCTACGGGTAGTCAAAGACAAGTATACTTTGGTGCCACTGATGCAGTTAATTCCGAGTTATATGTTAAAGGTATTTATGGGAAAGTAGAAATAAATAAAACATCGCTTGATGGTTTACCTTTAGAAGGTGTCACTTTTGGCGTCTATAATAAAAATAATAAAGAAGTCTGTCAAATAACCACGGACGCTAATGGGCACGGAGAATGTGATACTTTAGAAAAAGGAAAATATACTGTTAAAGAATTAAGTCCTGCCCCTGGATATGCCGAAAGTAATGCTGTTTATAATTTTGAATTAAATGAAGAGAAAATAACCGCAACATTAAATATTCAAAATGAATTAATTAAAGGTTATATTGAACTTTATAAAATAGATAAAGAAACTAAACAAAGGCCACAAGGAGAAGCTAGTTTTAAAGGTGCTCAATACGGCGTATATGATATAGAAGATAATTTGGTTGCTACTCTTACTACTGATGCCTCTGGTTATGCCATTAGTGAAGAATTACCTTACGGAGATTATACCATCAAAGAAATACAACCTAGTGAGGGTTACTTACTTGATGAAACTGTTTATCACGCATCCATCACCGAAGCAGGTGAAATTGTCCGCGTAACTTCTTCTGAACCCGTCATTAAAGGTTACATTGAAATATATAAAAAAGACTATGATACCAACTCTAGTTACCCTCAAGGAGATGCTTCTTTAAAAGGGGCTATTTATGGAGTATATAATAGCAAAGAAGAAAAAGTAACCGAAATAGTAACTGATGAAAATGGTTATGGTAAAAGTACTCTTTTACCTTATGGCAATTATACGGTTAAAGAAATACAACCTAGTGAGGGTTACTTACTAGATAAAAACATTTATCATGCAACGGTTAAAAAGGATAAAGAAACTATTCAAATAACTTCTTTAGAACCTGTCATTAAAGGCTATATTGAAATATATAAAAAAGATTATGATAGCAATTCTAGTTACCCTCAAGGAGATGCTTCTTTAAAAGGGGCTATTTATGGAGTATATAATAATAAAGAGGAAAAAGTAACTGAAATAGTAACTAATGAAAAAGGTTATGGCAAGAGTATTCTTCTACCTTATGGCAATTATACGGTTAAAGAAGAGGCTTCGAGTACTGGTTATACCCTAGATAAAAATATATATTCAGTATCAATTAAAAATAATTTAGAAACAATCACTATTACTTCTAAGGAAAAAGTTATAAAACATGATTTTTCTTTATTAAAAACCATGGGTGATGGTACCAGTGGAATTATTAAAACAGAACCAAATGCTGAGTTTAACATTTATTTAAAAAGAAATCATAGTTATATGGGTAAGATTACTACAGATAATAAAGGTAAAGCCCGCATTACTTTACCATATGGTACTTATACAGTTTGTCAAGTAAAAGGTAGCGATTACACTAATGATGCTCCATGCTTTGATATTACTGTTCATTATAATGATGTTGAAAAAGTCGTTAATAATGAACCATTAAAAGCCATTGTTAAAGTAATAAAGGTTGATGAAGAAACAAAGAAAAATATTCCTCTTAAAGGAATTAAGTTTAAAATAAAAGATTTAATTAATAATGAATATGTATGCCAAAAAGTTACTTATCCAACACTAGAAAATGTCTGTGAATTTACCACCAATGAAGATGGGATATTGTATACGCCCTCCCCTTTAAATGGTGGCCTATACGAATTAGAAGAAATTGACCAAGCCATTGATGGTTATTTATGGAACAAAAATCCTTTAGTATTTGAAATAAGCAAAAAAAGTAATCTCATAAATACCCAAGATTATGGAACAATTCTTGAATTGGAATTTAGTAATAAAGCGGTTAAAGGGGAAGTTATTGTTCATAAAAAAGGGGAAAAATTAAATATTTTGGCTGATTCTTATCACTTTGAAGAAATTGATTTAGATAATATTACCTTTGCCCTTTATGCTAATGAAGATATTTATACTAAAGATGGTCGCCTTATTTACCATAAAGATGAATTTATTAATTCTTATAAAACCGTAAATGGCAGCTTTAAAGTGTCAAATCTTCCACTTGGTAGCTATTATTTTCAAGAAATAGAAACTTTAAACAGCTACGTTTTAGATTCTGAAAAACACTTATTTAATTTAACTTATCAAGACCAATACACCGAAGTTGTAACCGAAGAATTAAATTTTAAAAATTATTTAGAAAAAGGCAAACTTGTTCTACAAAAGAAAAATACTCAAAATGAATTGCTTTCTAATGCTATGATAGCTATTTATAAATATAATAATGAAGATGAAAGTGATGCTGTATTAATCTATCAGGACTCAACCGATGAAAATGGAACCATTATATTAGATAATTTACCTTTAGGCAGATATTTCTTAAAAGAAATTAGTGCTCCGGAAGGCTATATTTTAAATACAGAAACACTGTATTTTGATATAAAAGCTCACAATGATTTAATTGAATTAAGTCTTATAAATGAGCCCGTTAAAACCGAAGATTTTATGGTTCCAGATACTTATGATAATAAAAGTTACATCATTAACTTATCATTAATTATAACTTTAATCATCAATCTTGGTATATACGCATATGAAAAAAAGCATTAAAATCTATCTCACTTTCTTATTAATAATCATCTTTGTAGTTTACAATTTATTTAACATTTTAGATAATTGGTATGAAAAAAAATTAATTAAAATTTATTTTGAAGAACCCCCTATTAAAGAAGATATTCCCAACATTGAAAAAATAGCTGATGAACAGAATTATGTTGGCATTTTAAAAATACCAATTATTAATTTAGAAAAAGGTTTTTATGATATTGAAGACAAAAAGAACAATGTTAATAAAAACATTCAAGTCTTAAATAACTCGGTTATGCCTAATCAAAATAATAGTATTTTAGTTATTGCATCTCATACGGGTAAAGGTAAAAATGCATACTTTAATGATTTAGATAAATTAAAAATAGATGACCAAGCGTTTATATATTACGATAATAAATTATACACTTATGAAGTTACTAATATTTACGAAACAGAAAAAAATGGTTATCTATCAATAAAAAAAGAAAATAAAGACATTTTAGTTTTAACTACATGCAGTAGACATAAAAATAAACAATTAGTTGTTGTCAGCAACTTAGTAAAAGAGAGTTTCGTTTAGTGAAACTCTTTTAATATGGTCTTGGATAGTTTGGATAATAATAACTATAACTGTAATTACCATAAGGCATATTTGGATTAAATCCTGGTCCATATTGTCCTGGTCCATAACCTGCATTTGGTGCTACGTTATAAATAGGTCTTGGTCTTGTTAATCCAACTGCTGCTCCCCCAATTAAAGCTCCCCCTAAAAAAGGTAACAAAAAGTATCGGTCATTATTAAGAGGAGTAACTGGATAGTTATTTGGGTAATTTACAACTCGATATCTATTCATAATAATATTTCCTTTCTTTATATATTATGAATAACTTTTTTTCTAAAATAATTTATTAGCCTAACCCATAAAAAAACTGGTTAACTTAAAGCCAGTCTAATTTTTAAATTAATTTGGTGCTCGTATTCGGACTTGAACCGAAACTTCTAAA
>CANQRA010000038.1 GCA_947626125.1 uncultured Bacilli bacterium | reverse complement strand
CTTTAGCATCCACCTTTTCAGCTAGTCAAGGACTTCTCTTAATGGTCCCTAATATGTATAAAATGGCGGGGGAATGTTTACCAGGTGTAATACATGTAGCTAGTAGAACTTTAGCAACCCATGCTTTATCTATTTTTGGCGACCATTCAGATGTTTATGCCACCAGAGCAACTGGTTTTTGTATGTTATCATCATCTAATGTATATGATGCGCAAAACTTAGCCGCGGTTGCTCATTTATCAGCAATTAAAGGAAGCTTACCATTTCTTCATTTTTTTGATGGCTTTAGAACTAGTCATGAACTTAATACCATCCAAGAAATGGATTTTGCTGCTTTAAAAAAAATAATTCCTTATGATAGCATTAAAAAATATAAAGATAGATGCTTAAATGTTGGTTGTAATTTACAATATGGTTTAGCGGAAAATGAAGATATTTATTTTCAAAGTGTTGAAGCTCGTAATGAGTTATATTTAAAAATGCCTGACATAGTTAATTATTACATGGAAGAAATTAATAAAATAATGAAGACCGATTATAAACCTTTTAATTATTATGGAGATAAAGAAGCAACAGATGTTATCATAGCCATGGGAAGTGTTACTGATACCATTAAATTAGTGGTTGATGATTTAAATAAAAATCACCATCATGTGGGATTAATTAATGTTCATTTATATCGGCCTTTTAGCCCTAAATATCTTTTAAATGTTTTACCTAAAAGCGTTAAAAATATTGCGGTCTTAGATAGAACTAAAGAAGCTGGTAGTATTGGTGAACCGCTTTATTTAGATGTAACATCTGCGCTTAATAATAAAGGTTTGAACATCGTGGGAGGTATTTATGGCTTATCTAGTAAAAATACTACCCCTAAACATATTTATAGTGTCTTTAAAATGTTAGAAGGAAGTTTAATTGACCATTTTACTATTGGCATTGATGATGATGTTACAAACTTATCTTTAAAAGAAGAAGATTATCATTTAAATTTAAAAGCCCAAGAATTAAAAATATATGGTTTTGGTTCTGATGGCATGGTTAGTGCTAGTAAAGAAATATTAAAAATTATTAGTAAGAATGGTTATTATGTTCAAGGTTATTTTGAATATGATTCAAAAAAAAGTGGGGGAGTAACAGTATCTAACTTACGGTCTAGTAAAGATGTAATTAATGCCCCTTACTATGTGGAAACACCAAAGATAGTCGTGGTTACTAAAGATAGTTATTTTCATAAATTTAATGTTTTAGAAAATATTAAAGATAAAGGAATTTTACTAATTAATACAGATAAAAAAGATGAAGAGTTAAATGCTTTCTTACCTAATAATATTAAAAAGATTATTAAAGAAAAAAAAATCAAAGTGTATTATATTGATGCTTCCATTATAGCTATTAATAACAATATCGCGGGTAAAATAAATAAAATAATGGAAGTAATAATTTTAAAATTATTAAATATTAAAAATGGCTATGAGAATGTTTGTGAACTTATTAAAGCTTCTTTTAAAACTAAGGGAGAAGAAGTCATAAATAATAACTTAAAAGCCTTAAATGATTCTCTAAATGAATTAAAGACTCTAGATAATATAACAACAACTAATGATGATGAAATTAAAGAATTGAATACCTTAGATAAAATCAATGCCAGAATGGGTAATACAATTAAGGTAAGTGAATTAATTCCTTATAGGTATGGGGCTTTTCCAGCAAATTTGTCTCAATTTGAAAAAAGAAATACAGCTTATGAAGTACCTGTTTGGGACTATCAAAAATGTATTGAATGTGGCTTATGTAATATCTTATGTCCTCATGGTGTTATTAGACCTTTATTATTAAAAGAAAATGTTGGTAAAAAAGCTCTAGGAAATGAAGAGTATAATTATTATTTAGCTATCTCGGAAAAAGATTGTACAGGCTGTGGCTTATGTATTAAAAATTGTCCAACCGGGGCTTTATCCTTTGGTAAAGGTAATAAAGAAAATGAATTATTGGTAGATAAATATTTTAATGATTATGAAAATCCCAAAATAATGGATAAATTTAATATGAAAGGGGCTAGCTTAGAAAGAAGCAAGTTTAGATTTTCGGGAGCTTGTGCTGGTTGTGGTGAAACACCTTACATTAAATTATTAACTCAATTATTTGGTGATGAATTAGTAATTGCCAATGCCACAGGTTGTTCATCTATTTATGGAGGAAGTGCTCCATCAACGCCTTATGACATCCCTTGGGCTAATTCCTTATTTGAAGATAATGCTGAATTTGCTTTAGGCATGCATATGTCTTATGAAAATAAAAGAAGACAAATAAAAAAGGTAATGGAAAGTAATTTCAATAAGGTTGATAATGACACTAAAAATTTATTTGAACTTTGGTTAAATAACATGAATGACGCTAAAATAACAAGAGAAGTAAAAGATAAATTAGTGGTTCAAAAAATACCGGAAGAATTAAAAGAGTTAGTCAATTATCTTCCAAGTAGAGTGGTTGTTGCCTTAGGTGGTGATGGGTGGGCTTATGATATTGGCTTTGGTGGCCTAGACCATATGTTAAGTCAAAACGAAAATATTAAATGTTTAGTATTAGATACTGAGGTTTATTCCAACACAGGTGGTCAAGCTAGTAAAGCTAGTTCTTACGGAGCTGTTGCGGAATTTGCCGACATGGGCAAGAAAACTCATAAAAAAGATTTATTTAGAATAGCTATGAGTTACCCTAATTGTTATGTGGCTAGTATTTGTTTAGGTAGCAATGTTATGCAAACGGTAAAAGTATTTAAAGAAGCTTTTGCTCATCAAGGCCCTGCTTTAATAATTGCTTATTCGCCATGTGTTGAACATGGAATAAAAAATGGTCTTTCTTATAGTGTTTCCGAAGAAAAATTAGCTGTTAATGCCGGTTACCAATTACTAATGCATTATAATCCAGAAGATGAAAAATTAATTCTTGATAGTAAGGAACCTGATTTTACAAAATATGAAGAATTCTTAAATAATGAAGTTAGATTTAAAGCATTAAAAATCAAAAATCCTGAATTAGCGGAAAAATTACTAAATGACCAAAAAGCCTTTGCTATAAAAAGATATAACTATTATAAACAATTAGCGGAAAATGGAAGTTAATCTACTTCTATTTTTTTGCCTTTTAATATTATCATTACCAAGCTTATCTTTAACAATAGTTTTTATTCTTCCTAAGATAATTTTTAATAAATCATCATCGGAATTAATACAATAACCTATGTTGTAACATTCTTCATCGAGAATTCTTTGAATATCGATGGATATTTTTTTAGCTATTTCTTTATTTGAATCATTATAATGAAAGTTAATTTCTTTTAAATTAGTTTCTAAAACATATTCTTTTTGGGGGTCAACAACTCTAACTCTTTTAAAAAATTTAATGAGAAAAGTTAACTCAGTAATTTTATTAGGAGCAATATTAAAAAAATCAAGTTCTTCTATTTTATCATAATCAAAGGCATCATCACCAAGTGTTGTGATTGATGCTGGCATATATAACGATGTAAAGTCTTGATTCAAAAAAGCATCTCCTTTAATTGTTGTTATACCATCAAAAAATATCGCATCTTTAATTTTTATATTTCCAAAAATATTGCCATTAATTACCCGTAAACTATGGGGAAAAACAACAAATTCCTCTTTGACCTTTTCTCTTATTTGTCTTAACAGATTTTTTTCGGCTTTTAAGATATTTCCCCCATTAAGATTTTCGGCGTTTATTTTTCTAATTCCGTTAGGAAAAAAATAAACTAATTCTACATCTGGTTTTTCATATTCTTCGTGTTCTGCAACTTTAATTTTTGTATTATACAAATCATAAAAATCTTTATTTAATACATATTCTTGGCCCTTATGGTATAATTTAACTAAGTAATTTTCTTGTGTATATTGATATATTTCACATAAATCCCTTAAATATATATCATTTTCAAATTCAAATATTTTAAAATTGCTTAAAGATAAATTTTCAGTAGAGATTTTTTCTCCACTAAAGTAGAAAATGTGATATGGGTTTATTAAGCATAAGAAAATATTAAATAAATAAAAATTAGTTAGAATTTTTTCTGGTTCTATGTCCTTATTGCCATCTTTTAAAATATTAATTATTAGATTTTTATAATCCTTATTTAGTTGATTATCGTAATTAATCGTTTTTAAAACGGCTCTTTTATAATATTTTAAATCTTCTTCTGGTAATTGATTATCAAAAAAAGTTTCTACGAGCTCTTTACTAAAGGCTAAGCTTCTAAATTGCAAATAATATAAATATTCTAGGTCATCTTCGGTTAAAATATGTTTATTAGAATATTCTAAAAATACGAGTATTTTAATTTTTAAATCTTCCCAGTTAATTGATAATTTACGGATAGCGTATAATTCCTCCCGAATTCTTTCCTCTTTTTCTTCATTACTATTGGTATACCATTTTAAATTATCTTTTACTCTTTTTATATCATTAACTAATTCTTGAGGGTCACTACTTATATGAATTTGCCTGTCTTCTGGTAACACTTGTTGCAAGCGCATATAATAATCTCTTTTTTGAAGTAATAATTCATAAAATTTATTTTTAAAATTAGCAGCAAAATACCTTAAAGCATCAAAGGTTTTATCCATATTTTGAATAACTTCATCATTTTTTGAAATATTTGGAGTTAAAAAATCTAATTTAACCTTATTATTGAGTCCACTAATGTAACAGAAACTTGCAGGTACTTCAATGCTTTCCATATCATCAAAGGTAAAAATAAATTTTTTAATTGATTGTTTAACCGTTATCATCTCATAAGCCATTCTTATAAATTGATACAATTGGTAAAATAAATTTTCCAGTTGAACATTATCTTTTTTAAATAATGCGGATTTATGAAAATTATCAAATCTAATCGTGTGTAAATTATTACAATCCTGAAAGGAAGAGATGGCTATTGCTTCTAAAGAGGACGGAATGTTTATTTCTTCAAAAGATTGATTGGCAAGAGCTAAAGAGTATAACTTTTTCAGATTTTTATTTAAAATAATCCCTTTAATTTCGTTATTTTCAACTTCAAATGTCTCAATTTCTTCTAAAGAATCAGGAAAAACCAAAATTTTATCTTTAGCATCCTTTAAAAGTGCATCAATCATTTTCCTTTCAGCTGAATTATTAACTTCGGCCTTACTATTAGTAATAGTATAATTAGTAATATATAATTTTTTAATTCCATATGGAAAATGAAAATAGGCGTCATTATCAATGTGATTCTTTTTATATAAGTAGTAAAGTTCATTAAAAGGCGGAAAGGCTGGAAATTGCCAACCGTCAATAATCCGAATAAAGTTTAAATCGTAATGACTTAAAATAGCTATGGTACTAAGTGGTAGAAATTGATGCCATTTTGAATCGCCTCGCGAAGAAAAGTTACATTCTAGTTTAATATTATCACATAAATTATTAAAACCATCTTTATTATTAAAAGCCAAAATCATGTCTAGTAAAAAACCTGTTTGTAATATCTTTTGATAGTTTATTTCTTCTGTGTCTTCCTTTAAATAAGCAATTAGTAATTTAGTGGCTTTTTCTTTGTCACTACTAAATACTTCATTAAATATTTCATTTCTTCCCATGATTATATCTTGGAGCATGCTAAATATTATATTTTCATAATAATGTAATTCAATTTTATCAGAAATATTTAAGGAAACTAAAGTATCTCGAGCATCTGGGGTATCTGGAGTATACAGGGTATTCAAGTTATCTGAGGTATTTAGAATGCCTTCTTTACTTATCGTTAAAGCACTAAATTTTAAATTATATATATTTGTTAAATCACTTTCATCGACAGCAATATCTCCATATTCTAAAGAATCTCGATATTCATAAAATAAACGATATTTTCTTTCAACTTGTTCTATTCTTTTTAATAATTCTTCCTTATGCTCCATATCAAAGGCTATTTTTAATAAGTCATCTATTTCATTATTCTTACTTTCAACAGTTATTTCATCTTTATGAGTATAAGTGTATTCTTCTAATTTCTTTTCTAAAGTTGCTATATCAATTAAAAGATATCTTATATCATCTCTTATTATTACTCGTTCACTTGTTGGCAATACTTGTTGCAACCAATTTAAATGCTTTATTTTTTCTTCAAGAACGATATATTCCTGTTTTTGCTCTTCTTCACTTGGCTCATAGTTATATTTACTTTCATTCTTATATCTTACTATACTACTTAAAATACTTATTTGTTGAGAAAGCAATAATTGAAAGGACATACTTAATCTATTAATTACATTATTTAATGATTCTTTTTGTCTTTTTCTTAAAAAATATTCTTTTTTTATTTCTTTTAAAGCTATTAATCTAGCTGTTACTTCTGCTTGTAATTTATTTATATCTTGATAATATAATTCTAACTTTTCACTATTTATTAAGTAATTTATTCGATCATCAGCGCTTTTTTCTTTTAAAGGCTCTTCTTTCATGGCAATGACAAACAATAAATCACTGGCCATTTTTATTTTGTTATTTAAATCATCAGCTTCTAAAAATAAAGTATCATAGTCTTTCATAGAAGATAAAGTAGTTTTATATTCATCTTTATAATAATCAATTAAAGTATCATTATTAAATTCTTTCCGTGAAGGAATCTTAATACTATATTCCATACTAACTAAGTTAGCAGATGATTCTTGATGTTTTTGAAATAAATTTTTAATCCTAGCAAATAAATTCATACTCCACCCCCTGAAAGTTATTAATTATTATAACATTGAATAAGAAAATAAAAAAGGAAATATTTAAAAAATCACTAGAAAATTAGGAAAAGTTTTAACAACAATAACAAATATATTTTTAATAATAATCCACAATATTTAGTAGGTGATTAATTTGAGTTTAGATAGATATAATGAAAAAAGAAATTTTCAAAAGACAAAAGAGCCAAAAGGAAAAAAAGAGAAGACGAGTAAAAGATTAAAATTTTGTGTTCAACATCATTTAGCTAGCCACGACCATTATGACTTTAGGTTAGAACTGGATGGGGTATTAAAAAGTTTTGCGGTTCCTAAAGGTCCATCATATAATCCCAAAGATAAAAGACTCGCCGTCATGGTTGAAGACCATCCTTTATCTTATCGAAACTTTGAAGGCATTATCCCCGAAGGAGAATATGGGGGAGGAACCGTTATGCTTTGGGACCGCGGATATTATAAAATCGATTATTATGATGATAATGTTTTAAAAATCACCTTGTATGGTCAAAGATTAAAAGGAAAGTGGTCTTTAGTAAATTTTAAAGATAATAATTTTTTACTAATTAAAGAAAATGATAAGTATGTTAATTATGCCAAAATAAGTGCTTTTAAAACGAGTATTAAAAGTAATTTAACCATGAAAGAAATTACAAAAAAATATCAAAATAAATAAAAAACGAGACCGTAGGCATATACTTACCGTACGGTCTCAAAGAATAAAAAGGGGTTGACTAGTGTGATACTAGCTCCAATTCAGATTTCTCCGAATTGGTGATTACTATCCTAATCGATTTTAAACCTTTTGTCAATATATTTTTTGCATTTTTTTAAAAAATTTTTAGAATGTAATTTAAGACTTGTTTAACTTATTTAAAATATCTCGAGCAGCGATTAATCCTGTCGCGGCAGCCGCTACAATATTTCCCGCTTTACCAGCACCATCACCAATAAAATAAACATTATGAGCTTTCAGTTTCATGTTATTGTCGGTTGTTATTTCATTGCTAAAAAATTTTATTTCCGGACCATATAACAAAGTTTCTCCATTATTAACGCCCGGAATAATTTTATCTAAGATTTCTAATCCCTCTAAAATGTTAATAATAATCCGGTGAGGAAGAACTAAAGCTAAATCCCCAGCGACAACATCTTTAAGCGTTGGTTCAATAAAACCTTTATTAATTCTTTCCATGGTACTTCTTCTACCCATCTTTAAATCTCTAAGACTTTGAATAATAGGTTTGCCATCACCCAAAGTATTAGCAATTTTAGCTATGGATTCCCCATATTCCCGTGTATTAGTTACGGGCTCTGTTAAATTCACTTTTGATATAAAAGCAAAATTAGAATTATTAGATTTAATATCTTTTAAAGCATGGCCATTTACACATATATAGCCATAGTAATTTTCTTTGGCTACAAAACCTTCGGGGTTAGTACAAAATGTCCTAATTTGGTCATTATAAGTTTTCGTTCTAATAAAAATCGTGGGGTCATAAATAATACTACATAATTCTTTTAATATTTCTTTTCTTACTTCCACCCTGACACCAATTTCAATGCTTTGCGAAACATAAGGAATATCATATTTTTGGGCAATTTCTTGCACCCATTTAGCCCCAGTCCTTCCCGGAGCAACAATAACATACTTAGCTTCTTTTTTAACTTCTTGGTTATTATTTTTATATATAACAGTGTAAGTTTTATTAAGCCCTATATCTATCACATCAGCGTTTTCTAAAATTTCAACGCCTTTTTCTTTTAAATAATTCGTAAAATTTTCTATATATCCCGGTAATTTATCACTACCTAAATGTTTTTGCTTAATTATAAGTAAATTGGCACCTTCTTTAGCAATTTTTTCTTTTATCTTATAAGCTTCTTCCATATTTGTAGGATAGATATCACTATCCATGTTAAACTTATTAAAGATTTTTTCGGTATCATCAATGATTTTTTCGGCTTCACTAATACTCATGTATTTACATAAATCGGTTTTTCCCAATTTAGGAATAAAATTTAATTTACCATCAGAGAAAGTACCCGCGCCACCATAACCTGATAAGATATTACATGGATTACAATTAGCACAGACATTAGTTTTTTTCATTGGACATACTCGGTGATGAGCAAACTTACCTTTATCTAATAGTAAAATCTTTAAGTCGGGATTATTTTCCATAAGTTCATAAGCCGAAAATAAACCTGCCGGACCCGCCCCAATTATAATAACATCATACATAAGACCACTTCCTATTTAAATTTTATCATTTATGAAGTAATTTAGTAAATAAAATTATTGCTTTTTTAAGCTTGTTAAATTACAATAAGAACTCTGGAAGTGATGAAAATGGTTAAAGGTTTTAACGAAGAATATATTTCTCAACAATTAGAATATTATGAAAAGTTAGCCACGGCGGATGAATCTTATGAAGATGAATTATTTATTTATCAACTACTTTATGCAACCTTAATTTTTCAAGATGGAGTAGTTACGCATCATGAAGTAAGTACCGAAGAGTTTTTAGATGGTTATAATGATACCAATAATTTATTTCCTCTTAAAAATCGTCTTTTAAAAGAGGTAGTAAGAAAAATAACTGATAAGGTTCGTACCCTAGATCATTTAGAAACCCAAGAATTTAAAGAAGTAATCGATAAAGAAGATAGTTTTCTTTTAGTGGGAGAATTTATAAAAGATACTTTTGGAGAAGAATATTATGATATATATCATAGATTAATTCTTCATAATCGGGATTATATTTTATTTGATAAACACAACATGGCAGATATTACTACGACTTTAACAGGAGAATATTTTATTAAGTTACCCTCTACTTCTGACATTGAATTTACTTCGGCACTTTCCCATGAAACTGGTCATTTAATTAAAAGAGTTATGTATGGTAATCCTGTCCGCATCAGTTTCTTAAGTGAACTAGAATCTTTTAGCTTTGAATTAGGTATGCTCTTGTGGATGGTTAAACAAAATGTTTATTCGGAAGATGCAAACATGAGGATAACAAATATGATGGCTTTAATAGAAAGTTTAACTATAGCTAGATACTATGATAATCTTTATAGTCTTCATACAATTAAATATCCCGATGTTTTTAATGAATATGTGGAAAAAGAAAATATTTTGGCGAAAGTAAATGTTTCTAAATATGATGATTTATTTAATTTACTGGCTAACACCATCGAAACTAATTTCATTTCATATCTATTATCTTTTTTAGCTTCTATAGAATTATTATCTTCTAAAGATTTTTTTACAAAATATCAATTCATTTTACAAAATTTAGAAACCATGAGTGATAGTAGAATTTTAAAAATGTTAGGGTTAAATAGCCTTACTAATTTAGCTCATTATCAAGAATTAAGGAAACGAGTTAGAAAGTAATTTATTCTAACTCGCTTTTATATAATGTTTGATATATCTTTGATTTACTAATTAATTCTTCATGGGTACCAATGTCTTTGACTTGGCCATTATCAATAACAAATATTTCATCGGCATCAATAATGGTGGAAAGACGATGGGCAATAATGATAATGGTATGGCTTTCAACTAAATCATCAATTACTTTTTTAATATACATTTGTGATTCATTATCAAGCGCAGAAGTTGCTTCATCAAATAAGATTATTTGACTTTCTTTCGCTAAAGCTCTCGCAATAGATAATCTTTGCTTTTGCCCTCCTGATAAATTAACACCGCCTTCTCCAAGTACTGTATTATAGCCTTGGGGAAGACTCATAATGTATTCATCAATATAAGCCATCTTACAATACTTTCTAATATCTTGTAAACTTAATTGCTCATTTAGTATTTTAAAGTTTTCTTTGATTGTTTTATTAAATAAGAATGGTTCTTGTCTTATAATTGCGATATATTTTCTTAAAGATTTTTCATCAAGGCCTTTAATATCAATACCATCGATAGTAATAATACCTTCTTTCGTATCAAATACTCTTGTTAAGAGATTAAAGATAGTTGATTTACCTTGACCACTTTTTCCCACGATGCCAATTTTTTTATGAGGTAAAAATTGGGCATTAAAATTCTTTAAAGTATCTCCTTCATTAGGATAATTAAAAGTAACATTCTTAAATTCAATAACCCCTGTACAATTTTTTAAATGAACATTACCAAAGGCTACATCATCATATAATTTATTTTCGACTATTTCATTAATGCGCATGATGGATGTATGGGTTTGATTATATATTCTAGTAAAAGAATTAACATTTTCGATAATCCAAGTAAATCGATATATATAATAAGTAAAGGCTACAAAGAAAGTTAAAGTCGTTTTACCATAATATAAAAGGATAGCACAAGTAATAAATGTGCCTACTTCTAAACTTATTTTTAAAAAGATAGAGATAGCATCATATATAAAATAGAGGTCAATTTCTTCATAAGATTTATGAGTCATTTTTCTAATTAAATTTTGCAAATTTTTCGATAAAGAGTTTTTAATTCCTAAAGTTTTAATTTCTCTTATGCCCCTTATAGATTCATTTACTAAAGTAATTCCTTCATCATTAAGCTTCTTCTTTTCTTTATGGACTTTTTTTAATTGAGGATTAAACTTTTTTACAACAAAGGCATAAATAACAATAAAAATAATTATTTCAATGGCCACCAAAGGGGCTTGAAAAAAGACAAAGATGAGAATAATAAAAGCGGAAAAAATCATGGAAGCAAGACGAATTAAATCTTCAAACGAATTAACAATTGTTTCCGTATCATTAGTGATGCGATTAACAAGTTCACCACTTGTTATTTGTTCAAAAGCATAGGCCGGTAAGTTTAAAGTTTTTTGAAAGGCTAAATAATTTATTTTTCTTGCCACCGCAATCTGGACCTTCGATAAAATTTTATTAGAAATCCTTCCTAATATCTTAAAGAATATTTCACTAAAGAAATATAAAACTAAGGCTAAGATAGCTAATTTTAAATTCATTTTGGTGATTGATTCAATGGCTAGTCCATTTAAATACCCCACTAAAATTTCGGATAAACTACCTATGAAAATTACTATCGTGCAAAAAATAATGCGTGTTTTATATTCTTTAATAAAATGAAACATCGTTTTAAAATCTTTTAAATTCTTCATTATGCACCTCTTTTTAACAAAATAATTTTAACATTTAAGGGGTATTTAGTAAATAAAATGTTTTTATTTTCAAAAATTATTTAAAAGTTAAAACGATATGCTATAATTAGAAAAGATAGTGTGAAAAGTTTTATGGAAAACAAGAAGCATTGTGAAAAAAGATATTAAAATGAAAATTTTAATATAA
Source organism: uncultured Bacilli bacterium (assembly GCA_947626125.1). GTDB lineage: Bacteria > Bacillota_I > Bacilli_A > RF39 > UBA660 > SIG200. The sequence continues at coordinate 3 of CANQRA010000038.1, read as the reverse complement.
ATC
>CANQRA010000037.1 GCA_947626125.1 uncultured Bacilli bacterium | reverse complement strand
CAATTTGTACGATAAATTTTTATAAAAATGTCAATTTGCTATTCAATAAATATTAAAAATGTGTTATATTATTATTAGCAACGGAAGATTATATAAATTCTTTCGTTATTGGAAGAAAAGTTGTAGATAACTACGGCACTCGCTCCAATTTAAAACAACTTACGAACTTATAAAGGTTTCGTAAGTTTTTTTGTTTTAGAAAATATGAGTCGAACTTAATAAAATTATCAAAAATGTTCTCTTAGTCAAAGAAAGTTGGACATTTTTTATGCTTGAGTTTAAAGAAAAACGAAAAGAATATTAAAACATTTTTCCAATGGACTAGAAAAAGTTTCCTGTTATATATAAATTTTGTTATGTTCAAGATTGTAGAGATGGATATAATTGAAAGAAATCAAGTTGCATTATAATATAAATTTAAATAAAAGATGTAAATATTTATAAAGTTATTGACCGGCGCAAACAAATGTTTTACAATATATATATAAACAAAAAAGGATGTGAATTTATGGAAGAAAATAACTTAATAATTCAAAGTGAATTATCATATGGAGATATAAAAAAATTAATATATACAATAAGAGGCAAGCAAGTTATGCTAGATAGCGATGTAGCTATGTTATATCAATATGAAACTAAAAATATAAATAAAGCTGTAAAAAGAAACCTTGATAGATTTCCAGAAGATTTTTGTTTTCAGTTAACTGAGCTGGAATTTCAAAATTTAAGGTTCCAATTTGGAACCTTAAATAAAAAAGTTAATAATGGAGATGTAACTAGAAAGTACTTACCATATGTTTTTACTGAACAAGGAATTTCAATGCTATCTGGAGTTTTGAAAAATGAAATTGCTGTAAAAGTTAGTGTTAATATAATGAGAGCATTTGTAGAAATGCGAAAATTTTTAATGATTAATGGACAAATATTTGAAAGATTAACAAATATGGAATACAAACTATTAGAACATGATAAAAAATTTGACGAGGTTTTTAATCAACTCCAGTTAGAAGATAATATCAAACAAAGAATATTTTTTGAGGGTCAAATATGGGATGGTTATAGCATCATTGTAGACATTATAAAAAAAGCAAATAACAAAATTTTGATTATAGATAACTATGTTGATGACAGTGTTTTGAAAATGTTAGCTAAAAAGAAAAATAATGTGGAAGTAGTTATTTTAACATCAGACAAAAGCAATATTGAAAATTTAGATGTTAAAAAATTTAATAAGGAATATCCTGTATTAAAAGTGGCTAAAACTAATAAATTTCATGATAGATTCATTGTAATAGATAATAAAGAAATGTACCATTTAGGTGCTTCTATAAAAGATTTAGGTAAAAAGTGCTTTGCAATTAACAAAATTGAAGATATGAAAATTATTGAGAAGATTATTAATTTATAAAAATACTTATTTAATTCAATGCAATTTCACAGAATTAAATGAGTAAGTTTTATACTTTTAAAAAATAAGAATTATAAAATATTGACTTGCCTTCATAAAGAGTTTCTATAAGTTATCTAACAACATTTGTAAAACTAACTCTCTATATTCATTATCAAAGGGAACAAATTCATTTGAATAAAATAGTTTTTTAAATTCATCATAAGATAGCCATTTTACTTTTGAAACTTCCTCTTTTGGTAATTTTAATTTGGAAATATCTAAATCAGCTTTCAACAAATAAATTTGGGCTATTTCAAATGTTTTATCATCTATATATTCGCCAATAAATTTATAGTCAGATGCTCTTGTTTTTAAACCTAATTCCTCGTATGTTTCTCTAATAGCTCCTTCAATAGAAGTTTCGCCTGCAACTACATGTCCTGCACTTGGCATATCCCATTTATTAGGATGATTCTTCTTACAAGCTGCTCTTTTTTGAACTAATATTTCATTTTTACTATTAATAATCCAAATCCAAACAGGTTTATGATAAAATCCGGGATTTTCACTATGACATACTGTTTTTAATTCTTTTCCAATGTATTTCCCATCTCGCTTATAAACATCAAATATCTCTTCCATATTAATCACTTTCTCCTAACTTAATAATTACAGGATTTAGAAATTGATTTTCTTAAATCAAAAATGAATTTTTTATATGTTTTAAATTCTTCATCATTTTCATTAATTTGTAAAACATAAATTATTTTGCCATATAAAATATTTATATATTGCTTTTCATTCATAGTAATGTGGCATTTATTTAAATGGGATTTTATGCCAAACTTCTTAATATAATATATTTCTTGCCTGATTCTATGACGATGCTGGGCATTAACTTGCATTTTTTCATTGACGGTAATTCCTGTCACATTTTGGTTCGCGGATTTTTTAATAATATGTATTTTATCATTATTGATATGAAGTCCTAATTCAAATAACATTTTTCTTACCTTTATTATGACATCTTTTGGATTAAAGCAACCAGAAAAAGTCATATCATCAGAATATCTAGTATAAGATATATTATTTTTTTCACACCAATTACCTAAGGCTTCATCAAATTCTTTCATAACTAAATTGGAAATATAGGCTGAAGTTGGCGAGCCTTGGGTTAAATGACCATCATAAGTACATAAATAAGTTAATAACATTCCGACTGATTTAGGAAAATACTCAATGGGAAAACAAGTATTATAGATGTGAATAAAAGATATACTTTCAAAAAAGTTTTTAATATCTAATTTTAATAGTAAATCTTTATGAAGATGGGGAAGGGCATTATCTTTTAAAGATAAGCCTTGATGATAAGCTTTAGCGTATTTAGAAATTGATTTATTATTAAGAATATTTGTTAAAATGCTTTTTTGAATATGTTTTAAAAGAGAATTGGGTTCATATATGGTTCTATACTTACCATTATGCTTTTTAATTTTATAAATATTATAATTTTCTTCTATATTATTAGCTAGAGAATATAAAGTTTTTATGTATTTCTTTTGATTTTTACAATTAAAAAGATTAAGAGATAGTAAAAATTCATTACATTCTTTTGTACCAATGTATTTCCACATTATTACTACCTCCTAATCAAAATGCAGTACTAAATGATATAGTAATATGGAAATGGACTTAAAGCGAAGCGCCTACACCCCGTGTAGTATGGTCCTTTGGAATATTACTATTTAATCATGTTAATTATTTTAGTCCCTTAACGACTCGTTAAAGTAGGAGTAAATTCAATCACTACTGCAACTATATTATAGCAAAAATTTTTATTAATTAAAGTAGCTTTCATCAATTAATGGAATAATATCGATGGCGGGTTCTTCATAGGGATGGACCTCGCGTAATTTAGATATTACTTTTTTAACTTTATCTATATCACAAACAAACTCCAATTTTTCCTCTTCAACAAATTCTAATTTATTGTTGTTACCAATATAGGGATGAGCCTCATCACTCGGTATAAAAGTACCAATAGTTCTAGTCGAAGTAGTACAATAAGTGTAATTACCAATTATCCCCGCTCCCGCTTCACAAACAGCTTTTCTTACTTCTTCGACATTTTCTCGTGGTATAGTTACAGAAATTTTTACCTTATTAATATTTATATTCATTTTAATATTTCTCCCATCTATTTTTTGATTAATTCTTTTTTTAAAATTCTAGCCCCATTCTTAGCTCCTGTGACTCAAATGCCAGTGACAAAATAGTCGTATTATAATATCCCAACTCTTATTTAATATTGTACCACATAACATGTTATGTGGGATAAAAAAACATTACAACATTTGACGATTTAAAAAAAGTATAGTATATTATCATTGTACTTAAAAGTGTACTCGAAGAACATGTTAGCCGCTTATGGATGGTGCGGGTTATAAATGATTCCAATCGTGAAATGTTAGTCGCTTCCGAGTGGTGCGAGTTATAAATAATCTCGGTCGAAAATGTTTGAAAACTTTATCGTTATGATAGAGTTTTCTTTTGTATTATGATACAATCGGAGTAAATAGTTGTGTTTGTTGAAGCTCATTATAAAACAAATTATTTAATAATTAAAATGAAATTATAGGTTTATTTAATTATTTTTCAACATAAACACGTGGTACTCTTTTACCGATGGAACAAATAACTTCATAAGGAATAGTGTCTAAATGTTTAGCAATCTCTCTTATATGAGTATTATCTTTAATAATTAAGACTTGGTCATTAACATGAACTGTTTCATCAACTAAAACAAATAACATATCCATACATATATTACCGACAATAGGGTAGGGTTTATTATTGATGTAAACATTTCTTTCGGTATTCTTTCTAATAATGCCATCAGCATAACCTATGGGGATTACTGCGACTAAAGAAGGACTATCTGCTTTATACAATCCTCCATAACCAACTGTTTCCTTATTTACTTTGTTTATTTGTAAGATGTTACTTACTACTTTAAAGGTAGATAAATAAGACTCATCAGCAAGTTCACTTAAACCATACATAATTATTCCTAAACGGCAGCCATTAACAAAATCTTTTTTCGGATACTTCATTGTTGCAGTACTCGCAGTTAAATGAATGATGGGTATTTCTTTTAAATTAATATCACTAGTCATATCCACAAATTTGGCAAATTGTTTATTTGTAACTTCTTCATTTAAAGCATCATACATATGAGTATAAATACCTTCTAAATAAAGAGAACTATTTTTAATTAAATGATAACTTTGGGTAACTTCTTCTTTACTTCTTAATCCTAAACGATTCATGCCCGTATCAATTTTTAAGTGAACTTTTAAATTATCTAATTTTGTTTGTAATATTTTTTCTAAATAATCCATATTACTTATCGTAATAGTAATATTATTTTTTATACATAAATTTAGATAACTAGTATTAATAGTTTCTAAACATAAGATAGGAATATCATCAATGTATTTTCGAATTTCTAAAGCTTCATCTAAGCTAGATACGGCTAAGTAATTACAACCAGCTTCAATAATGCTTTTAACAGTCATAATACTAAAGTGACCATAACAATCGGCTTTAACAACGCCAAAATAATATTGATAATTATTATATTTATTAATAAAAGTTTTAATATTGTGTTTAATATTTTTTAAATTAATTTCTACATAAGTATTTCGAAACATAAGAACCTCCTTTAAATTAGGTATCCTTATAAATTATATAGCATATTATAGGTAATATGCTATAAAAATTTTTGCAAAGAAGAAAATTATGGATTATAATAGCTAGTTATGGAGTGGGTTTTATGGTAAATGCCTTAAATATTTATGATAAATATGACATTATTAATAAGTTACTTATATGGGGTAGGCTATTTGACTTAGAAATAACCCATTTTGCTATTAATGAAGAACGACAAATTATTTTTTATAATAATAATTTAGTAATTGGTATATCTTGTTATGAACTAAATGATTGCTTTTGTTCCTTTAGGTTTAATCCTTCTTTTTTATCTTCCGAAATAGTTGGCTATTTTGATTTTGCTAACGAAAGTATTTATTATCGTTGGCAAAATATTGAGGGAACTTTAAAAATAAAAAAGGGGCAAGATAGTGAATATATATTAAGTGGTGATATAACAGTAAAAAGGGATGATGAGTTACTTAAAGCGGATTTTGCTAAATTACCTTTAGATTTTATTAATATAAATACTTTAAGTAATCATTATTTAAACTTTGGAATATGTACATTAAGTAAGAATAGTCAAGAAGATAATGAAACTTTAGAGTATCATAATGTTTTTATATTTCATGTTCAAAAAATGCAAGAATTAAAAGCTATATTGAAATTAAGAAATGGTACAAATTATACAATTCATGTTCCTAATTTAAAAGAAGAAACTATAAATTTAATTAGAGAAGATATCCTCGATAAAGAACCTGAATTAAGAGAGTTTGCTCTTTTAAGAGAAGAATTAACTATTAAAAGAAGTGATGGGAAAGATTTAAACTTATTTAATAAAATGCTTAATATGTGTTTTGCTAATTCTGGGGTTTTATTTTCTTATGTCAAACCAAAAGAGTATAATTTAGAAAGAAAAACTCTTGATTTAAAATAAATGTATTTGATACAATTTAAATGAGGAAAAATGAAAAAAGAAAAGAATAGTTATTTATTTTATAATATTGTGACTTTTATAATTAGAAATATAGGACATATCTTTTTTAGGGATAAAGTTATAGGAAAAGAAAATATCCCTCAAGAGGGTAGATGTCTTTTAGCGGGCAATCATGTAAGTATTTTTGATGCCTTTTTCTTATTTAGAGGAACAAAAAGAGTTATTCACATTTTAGGAAAGATTGAACTTTTTCAAGGTCCATTTGCTTTTATCTTTAAATCTATGCATTTGATTCCTGTGGATAGACAAAAAAAGAATCCCGAAGTAATAAAGACTTGTTGTGATTTATTAAATAGAGAAGAAGTAGTAGGGATATTTCCGGAAGGGACGTTTCATAAAGACACCATTATTTTACCGTTTAAACCCGGAGTTATCAAAATGGCTTTAGAAACCAAGGCGCCTATTATTCCTTTTGCTATCGTGGGTAAAATTAAATTTTTGGGAAAACCTAAGGTTATTTATGGTAAACCAATTTATTTAGATAAAATTAAGGAAGAAGATAAATTAAAATATTTAGAAAAAGTAATTACGAACATGATAAAAGAGAATAGCTAGTTCTCTTTTAAACATTCCCTCACAATTTCACCATCATCTAAATGATATTTAACCCCCTTTATCATTTGGTAGTTTTCATGCCCTTTTCCTAAAATTAATAAAATGTCATTATCTTCTAATAAACTAATTCCTTTAGTTATAGCATCTTTCCGATTATAAATGATTTCATAATTATCTTTTGTATTACCTTTAATAATATCATTCATGATATGTTTTTCATCTTCAAACCGGGGATTATCATTAGTAAATATTACATGCTCGGATAATTTAGTTGCGATACTTCCCATGATGGGTCTTTTAAAAGCATCACGGTCGCCGCCACAACCTAAGATAGTAATAATACGATGATGGGGTAAATCTTGATAAGCGGAGATGACTTTTTCCACCGCATCGGGTGTATGGGCATAATCGACAATAATGTAACTATTATTTTTAATGAATGTTTCACATCTACCTTTAGGAGGATAAATATCTTTGGTAACTTTTACTAAATCATTAAGACTAAACTTTAGACTATGCAGAATACCTATGGCATTTAAATAATTGTAAATATTAAATTTGGTTGTTAAATTAGTAGTAACTTCATAAATTTCATTTTGATAAGAAAAAGTTAAATGAGTATGGTCGGGTTTAATTTGATAAGTAACGATTTTGTAATCCCCATTTAAACCATAAGTTTTATAATTATTCTTCTTTTCAAAGTATTTACTGTATTCATCATCACTATTTAATAAGATAGTTCCATCATCTTCTAAATAATTTAATATTTTTAATTTGCTTTGCAAGTAACCTTCCATATTTTTATGAAAGTCTAAGTGGTCTTCCGTTAAATTAGTAAAACCACAAGCCACAAAATGTAAGCCTTTAATTCTTTCTTCGTAAAGAGAATGGCTAGATACTTCCATTACAATATATTCTATTTCTTTTTCTTTAACGTCAAGTAAAATGTTATATAAACTTAGAATATCAGGCGTAGTATTTTTAATTTCTTGCGTATAATCATCATGAATATAACCAATGGTTCCTATATAAGCTGCTTTTTTACCTAGAGCTCTTAACAATTGATAAATTAAATAACAACTCGTTGTTTTCCCGTTTGTCCCTGTAATACCAATAATTTTTAAATCTTTAATTTGGTCTTGATATTCTAAAGCTATATGGTTTTTTAAATATTCTTCTGTGCTTGCAACAATTTCATGAGGAAAATCTAGAGGTATATCTTTTTCCATTATTACTTTGCTAGCACCATTTTTAATTGCTTCATCAATATAATCATGTCCATCTACCGTATTTCCTTTAATGGCCACAAAAATTTGTCCTGGTTTAATTTTTTTAGAATCTGTTTCATAAATAATCAATTTAATCACATCCTATTATAAAATATGATTTTCTAGGTGTTTAGGGTCATAAATGATTGCAAAATAAGAAAAATATGTTAAACTATTTACTAATTGGAGGGTAATATGGAAAGTAAAAATATCATATCATTAAGATTTGCTGAGCGTAGAGAACAAGATGGTGAAAGAATATTAAAATATGTTATAGAATATGAGGGAGATAGAACTAAAATTGTAAGTATTAACTTGCCTTTAAGTGGTAGACCCGTAAAAACCGATGAAATATCTTTTGAAAGTACCTTTATTAATAAATCATTTGTTAATGGTTTTAAGGTGGTAAAAACAAAAAATGGGGAATATGGTTATATAAGAGAAGAAGATAACTGCTTATTACCTTATCGTTTTGATGTAGCCCTAGATTTTAATGAGCATGGTTTGGCGATGGTTGGTAAACATGGTTATGTTACTTGGATTAATAAAAACTTTGAATATTTAGATTCTCGTGGACAAATGACTATGGAACAAGAAGGCTTTCCTTTTAGGGCTTGGGATAAAATAAATGCTTTTAGTAAAGGAGAAAATCCTTTATCACTTGTAGTTAAAAGATTTTATGATATATATACTTATTGTTATATGGACACTTTTGGCAAATTCAAAAGTTTTGTAGAAGTAGGATATAATAAAGAGTTAAAAATTAATTCTCTTCCTTTAACAGCTTTTCCTACGGGTACTTCTTTTAATGAACAAGGTTATGCAACATCAGAAAACCTTATCCTAAGTTCTAAAGGATATATGGTTGATTGGAAGGATTTACTAAAAATGTGCGCTGACAACGGTTATCTTGATTTGCTTTTTGATGCCATAGATAAAAAAGTTCAAGACCAAGGAAGAACATTAAAAAGATAATTAAATTAACATTTTTTATAAATGATTGCAAAATAAGGAAAGTATTGTTAATATAAACTAACTGGAGGTTAATATGGAAAATAAAAATGTAAAATCGCTAAAATTCGATGGGCGAGTACATTTAGAAAATGAAGACCGAAGAATTTTGCGTTACGAAATAAAATTTGATGGGGATAAAACTACAATTGTAAGTATTAACTTACCTTTAAGAGATAGACCAGTAAAAACCGATGAAATAATTTTGGCAAATGAATCATTTGTTAATGGCTTTAAAATAGTAAAAACTAAAAATGGGGAATATGGTTATATAAGAGAAGAAGATAATTCTTTATTACCTTATCGTTATGATATAGCTCTAGATTTTAATGAGTATGGTTTGGCGATGGTTGGTAAGAATGGTTATGTTACTTGGATTAATAAAAATTTTGAATATTTAGCTCCCAATGGAGAGATGGCTACTGAACAAGAAGAGTTTCCTTTTATTGCTTGGAATAAGATAAATGCTTTTAGTAAAGGAGAAATTCCTTTATCGCTTATTGTTAAAAGATGGTATGATGTAGATGCTTATTGTTATATGGATACTTTTGGAAGATTAAAAAATTTTATAAGGTATTCTAAAGAAATAGATTTAAATCATTGCTCAAAAAATAATACTTTTTCTGCTAGTACTTCCTTTAATGAACAAGGCTATGCAAATTCAGGAATATATATTTTAAACTCTAAAGGATATTTTATGGATATAAGAGATTTAATAAAAATGTGTTTTAGCAATGGAGCAGTGGATGCAATTTTTGATGATATTGATAAGAAATATGAAGAACAAAATAGAACATTAAAAAGATAATTGTTATAAAATTTTGCCTTTAGCGTATTTAGCTAAAGACTTTTTATAATATATTTGGTAAAATTAAAGAGGTGATGTTAAATGGCAAATATTATATTAACAGGAGATAGACCAACAGGTAAATTACATTTAGGTCATTATGTTGGTTCAATTAAAAATAGAATTAAATTACAAAATGAAGGTAAGTACGATGAATTTTATTTAATGATTGCGGATAGTCAGGCTTTAACCGATAATTTTAGTAATCCTAAAAAAGTAAGAGATAATGTTTTAGAAGTAGCTTTATTATATCTTGCTTGTGGAATAGACCCTCATAAAATAACTATTTTTGTGCAATCCCAAGTATCTGCTTTAACAGAACTAACTTTCTATTATATGAATTTGGTTACATTAAATAGGCTTTTGCGTAATCCAACAGTTAAAAGTGAAATTAAGTTAAGAGATTTTGGGGAAAGTATTCCATCAGGCTTTTTAAATTATCCCGTAAGTCAAGCCGCGGATATTACAGCCTTTAAAGCTAATATTATTCCCGTGGGAGAAGACCAATTACCAATGCTTGAACAAACAAGAGAAATCGTACATTCTTTTAACCGTATTTATGGCGATGTTTTAGTAGAACCTAAGGAAGTATTACCAGAGGTAGAAAATGCTAGACGTTTACCCGGGATTGATGGTAAAGCCAAGATGAGTAAAAGTTTAGGCAATTGTATTTATTTAGATGATAGTGATGAAGAAATTAAAAGAAAAGTTATGCAAATGTATACAGACCCCGACCATATTAAAGTAACAGACCCAGGTAAAATAGAAGGTAATGTTGTCTTTACATATTTAGATGTTTTTAGTAAAGATGATGATTTTAAAAAATATTTACCTGAATATCATAATTTAGAAGAATTGAAAAGTCATTATCAACAAGGTGGATTAGGGGATGTTGTAATTAAAAAATTCTTAATTAATATTTTAATTGATGTAATTAAACCAATTAGAGAAAAAAGAGAAGAGCTTATTAATAATTTAGATTATGTTTATGATGTATTAAAAAAAGGAACTTTAAAAGCCCAAGAAAAAGCCCAAGAAACTTTAGTTTCTGTTAAAGAACATATGGGATTAGATTATTTTAGCAATCCCCAATTTTTAGAAGATATGAAAGATTATTTTCAAAATAATTAATGGGTAGTTCTTTCATCGGTTAAATATAATAAATAATCAGATGATACTTTATAATATTGAACTAATTTAATTAATACTTTAATAGGGATATCGTGATAACATGTTTCATAATGAGAATAACCGTTTCTACTCATATTAAGTATTTTAGCAATATCTTCTTGCTTTAAATCTTTATTTTCTCTTATTTCTTTTAATCTATTCATATCACTATTTATTGATATAATATTAGATTTTTTATAAGCTTTTTCATTATTAGTTAAACCAAGAATATAATCAACACTTGTATTATAAAAAAGAGCTAAATTTTTAAGAATATGGGTAGGTATATTAGTAATTTCTGTTTCATATTGGGAGTAGCCATTTTGACTCATATTTAAGTATTTTGCTATATCTTTTTGATATAGATTTTTTTTAATTCTAAGTTCTTTTAGTCTATTCATAATTACCACTAAAAAAATGTTATCATATCGTCAAATGGGACATTGACATTTGTTCCAATTTACGATATATTTGTATTACATAATATCGTAATATGGAGCGTGATTTATTGTGGAAGAACAAAAGAAATATTTTATAATAAGTACAATAATGTTTATAATAATAGCAATAGTAATATTACAAGTAGATAAGTATCATGACAATAAAGTAAGGAATAGTTATACCTTAGAAACAAATAAACTAAATAACCAATATATCAATGTCAATGACTTTGGGATTTATTTGCAAAGTGAAAAAGGTAGTTCCAATTATGTTAAACAATCAAGTAATGATTACCCAACTGAAGGATATATATTAAATACAAGTAGAACAAAGTGTTTTGATTATCATGGAAAAGAAGTAACCGGAAAAGTAAGACAAACAGATGAAGGAAGAATAAGATTAGAAACAACAACATCAATTTATTGTCAAATGTATTTTGATATAGATAAAGATGCACCAAGTATAACAAGTATGAGTATAGATGGTTTAGATAAAGATAGTAAAACAAGAACAGATTATATATATGAATACAGTATAAATTATAGTTTTAGTTGGAATGACACTGATGTAGTATATTATTGTGTTAAAGAAGGAAATAATACTTGTAATGAAAGTGACTGGCAAAAGACAAATGGAGCAATAACAAAAAGTGGAACCATAACAGTAAATACAGAAGGAGCCAAAACTATTTATGCTTATAT
>CANQRA010000036.1 GCA_947626125.1 uncultured Bacilli bacterium | reverse complement strand
ATTAAGAAATATATAGAAAAAATATAGATAAATAAAGAAAAAACAGGTAGTTTGTGTATAAACTATTCACACTACCTAAAGTTTGAGGAGGTTAGAAAATGAAAAAAGAAACTTTGTTAGAAATTATTTTAGGAACTATTGGGGGTTTAGTATTTGCCGTAGGTATGACGATGTGTTTAATACCTGAATGGGATTTATTTGCATCAGGTGTTGTCGTAACAATTTTAGGATTTATTATTCTTCTGTGCATTATTCCTGTATATCGGAAAAATCATCCTAAAAAAGAACATACCCCTATAAACTGGGGAATTGTCATTACTTGGATTATCGGAATTGTTGGGGCCTTAATCATGGGCTTTGGTATGAGTAAAGTTATGGTGGGAGAACCGTCAAAGGCTGATTTACTAATCGGTATTATAACCGGTGTCATTGGTTTACTTATATGCGTTCTTAACTATCCAATCTATTCTTATTTAAAAAGTAACAAAGATTAGTTATTTACTGAGGAAGTTCTTCTTCCTTTTTTCTTTTAATGATATACTTATATGTAGTTAGAGGTGCTTATGAAAAAAATATTAAATAAATTATTTTCTCCTAATAAAATAATGGGCTTTATTTTATTTAATTTAGCTTTTATTTTACTTATCTATGTTTTTAGTCTGCATCTAGAAGATACTCCCCTTGCCTATGTAAGTTATCTTTTATCTACTTATGCCCTCATTATCTTTTGTCTTTGGTTTTACCGTGTTTGCCAATTTGGCAATAAAGCCCTAAAGAAAACCAAAACCTATAATTTATATAAAGAAAATGAATTAAAAACTACTAAAATAATGTTAATAATTTCTCTTTTTCTTAATTTTGTTTATGGTACTTTTAAATTAGGAACTGGCCTCTTTTATAAATCATGGTGGTTTATTACTTTTGCCATCTATTATTTAATTCTCTGTTTAATGAAAATATTTATCGTAAAAGATATGAAAAATGAAATTGGGAAAAATTTAAAAGAAGAATATAAAAAATTAAGATTAACGGGAATAATTCTATTATTTTTAAATCTAGTATTATCAGGCATGATTGTTTTAATTATTAAACAAAATGAAGAAATAACTTATGCCGGATTTATTATTTATATTGTCGCTATGTATGATTTTTATTTAATAATAAGTGCGATTATAAATGTCATTAAATATCGAAAAAATCATAGTCCTCTTTTAGCCTCAAGTAAATGCATTAACTTAACGGTTGCTATGGTTTCCATGATTTCTCTGGAAGTTGCTATGGTTAGTGAATTTGGCACCAATGATAGTGAATTTAAAATGTTAATGACTTCCATAATGGGCATGGTTGTATGCCTTGTAAATACCTCCATGTCTATATATATGATAATTAAAGCTAATAAAAAGTTAAAATTAAATTAAATTAAAAATTTATTGCTAAACAAATATTCAAATGATACAATGTTAATGAAAGGTAGTGATTAATATGGATAATAATCTGTCAAACTTGAATGTGATAACTGATGAAGCCTTAAAAACAATTATTGATGAAGTTATTAAAGATAACGCAAAATTTTTCGAGAACATTGATGCAAATCTGAATACATCGGTATATAATATTATGAGAAAAATTATTGATTTACCTAGTAAAACTACTACTACAATAGCGGACTTAATAAACTACAATCCAAATGAAACATTTGTTGAACCTCTTATACAGGGGCAAATTAGCAGATTAGTAAAAGAAGCGTGCAAAAAGTTAAATATTAAATTAGAGCATAATAAGGATGAATTTAACGGACTAGCATATTATAATAAATTTGAAAAAGTTAATAACGAAAAATTTGCTTGGAAAGAATGAAAATTAAAAATAAAAATGTGTTAAATTTGACAATAATAGTACATTGGGTTTAATATATCTTAAAGGTTTTTCAACTTATGAATCTCTTTATCAATATTTTGCAAGTAATAATGTTTAAGGAAAATGATAAATAAATTGGCTGTATTAATAGCAAATGTACATGATTTGGCATCACAATTTCTATTCTCTCTATGTGCATTAATCCTTGATATATTCCTGTTTACTCTTTTTAATTTACCTCCACTAGCTTAACTAGTGGTTTTTTTATGTTTTGCGTTAAATTTAAAATAATTAGCAAAATGTGTTGACGAACAAATGTTTATAACGTATAATTTAATTATCGAGGGAGGTTTGATTATGAATCAAGATAAAATGCATTTAATTAACAAAATATTTAACAATGAAACAATCAGAACTATTTGGGATAAGGAAGGAGAAAAATATTATATCAGTGTTGTGGATGTTGTTGGGGTTTTAGTAGATAGTAAAGAGCCCAGAAAATATTGGAATTGGTTAAAAAACAAGTTATTAAAAGAAGAAAATTTTGAAACGTCTAGTATTACTAGACAGTTGAAATTAAAAGCTAATGATGGAAAATATCGTTTAACGGATGTTGTGGATATCGAAGGAATGTTTCGAATAATTGAATCAATACCAAGTAAAAATGCCGAGCCCATCAAACAATGGTTAGCAAAATTAGGTAGTGAAAGAATTGATGAAGTATTTGATCCATCACTAGCAGCTCAAAGGTCAATTGACTTATATAGAGCAAAAGGTTATGACGAAAAATGGATTACTAAAAGAATGCAAAGCATTCAAGATAGAAAAGAACTTACGGATGTATGGAAAGAAAATGGTATTACTGAAAGTAAAGAATTTGCTATATTAACTAATGAAATATATAAAACTTGGTCCGGAATGACTGCTAAAGAATATAAAGAGTATAAAGGTCTTCGTAAAGAGTCTCTTCGAGATAACATGGATAATTTAGAAGTATCGCTAGCTGATATAAGTGAAGAAGTAACAAAAAGATTAGCCAAGAAAACGAAGCCACAAGGATTAATGGAAAATATCAAAGTTGCTCATGCAGGTGGACAAGTAGCTAAAAATACAAGAGATGAAATTGAAAATCTACTTGGAGAATCAGTCGTTACTAATCAAAATAAATTGAACTATCAATATATAGATGAAAAAACCAAAATCAGCAATAAATGAACATATTAAAAAGTATTTATAAAGAATTTTCCGCTTCCAAAACTTATTGAATTTTAATAGTTCTGGAAAATTATTTCCAAAACTTGACTTTATATTAAACTTAATATATACTTACATTAGAGGTGAAACCTATGATAGAAAGAACAGAATATCTTGAACAATTAAAAAGATTTAAAGATAAAGATTTAATTAAAGTTGTCACAGGAATAAGAAGATGTGGAAAATCAACATTATTTGAATTATTTATAAATTATTTAAAAGATAATGGCATAAAAGATAATCAAATAATAAAGATAAATCTTGAAGATGCCGATTATAATTTTGCAAGTTATAAGGAACTATATGATTATGTAAATAAACAATTGGATTCTAAAAAGCAATTTTATGTATTTTTAGATGAAGTTCAAAATGTTCCTATGTTTCAAAAAGCAGTCGATAGTTTATATATAAAGAAAAATGTCGATGTTTATATAACAGGCTCGAATGCTTATTTATTATCGGGAGAATTAGCAACATTATTATCAGGAAGATATGTAGAAATAAAAATGTTACCCTTATCATTTAAAGAATATTTAAGTGCATTTAATAGTTCAGATAAAAGTCACTATGAATACTTTTTAGATTATATGAAATATGGTGGTATGCCAGGTAATATGCCTATACTGAAAGATAATCCAAATGATTTAGATACTTATTTAGAAGGAATATTTAGTACCATAGTTTACAAAGATATAATCACAAGAAACAATATAACAGACAAGATGCTTTTAGAAAGTGTCCTAAAATTTATATTTGATAGTATAGGTAGTCCAATATCCACTAAAAAGATAAGTGATACATTAACAAGTAAAGGATTATCTACAAGTAATCATACAGTTGAAAATTATTTATCTTCATTTATAGAAAGTTTCTTAATATATAAAGCTGAAAGATTTGATGTAAAAGGAAAAAATTTACTTGCTAGAGATTATAAATATTATGTTGTGGACCAAGGATTAAGAAGTTATTTATTAGGGAAAAAGGCTGATAGTGATATGGGACATGTATTAGAAAATATCGTTTACCTTGAACTACTAAGAAGAGGATATAAAGTATATGTTGGAAAAGTTGATGATTTAGAAATAGACTTTGTTGCTGAAAATAGAGATGGCTTGAAATATTTTCAAGTTGCATTAACAACAAGAGACGATAAAGTGTTAGAAAGAGAACTAAAATCATTGCAAAAAACAGGCGACCATTATCCAAAATATTTAATAACTTTTGATATGGATATGGAAGCCGATTACAATGGAATAACAAAAATCAATATAGTTGATTGGTTATTAAATAAATAGTATTTTCTAAATAATTATTAATTTATATAAAAGAATGATATCATTCGAATTGAAAGGCTAAAGATAGTAAAAACAATCAAGTAAAAATACTATAACCTTGATATGATGATAAGTGCTGAACATTCAAAATAACATTAAAGACTTAAATGATATATATAGACAAAAGTAATTTTTTTGTTACATGTTACTATTTTATTTAAATTAAAAAAAATAAGAGCCGTAGCTCTTATAAATGTTTTAATAATTTATTTTCTAAAATAATTATTAATTTATATAAAATGTAAGAAATTATACCTAAAAGAATGATACCAGTCATCACATAATTTAAGTTAAAGACTTGTTTACCATAAACGATTAAATACCCTATCCCACTCTTACTTACTAAAAATTCGCCCATTATAACGCCAATTAAAGTAAGAGAGGTACAAAGTTTAAATGAAGCAATAATTGTTTGATAACTACTAGGAATTACCAACTTCGTAAGTATTTGCCATTTGGATGCTCCTAAAGTTTTAAATAACTTTAAAATATACTCATCTACCCCGATAAAGCCATTATAAATCGTAATAATATTGACAATCAAATTAATAAGTAATGCCATTAAGATAACGCTTTTGATATTTGCTCCACAGACAATAATAATTAATGGTCCTAAAGCAACCTTTGGTAAAGAATTAAGCATTGTTAAAAAAGGGTCAATAACTTTAGCTAAAAATTTAAATTCATATAGTATTAAAGCAATAATAAAACCGAGTACTATTCCTAAAACAAAAGATATAAATACTTCTTTTAGAGTAATATAAATATGAATAAAAAAATTATGGTTTTTAATAAGTTCAATGATTGTTTTAATTATTCTTGATGGACTAGAATAAATAAATGCACTAATTACTCCTTTATTAACAAGAACTTCCCATAAAACTAAAAAACCAATTAATAATAATGCTTGTGCTAACATGACTTTAATTTTATCTATTTTTAAATCATGTAAATATTTCTTTTGTTCTATACTCAAGTTATTTCTAAATCCTCCCATATTTTATCAAAATATTGATGATAATTACTATCTTTTCTTCTCTCATAAATGGAAGATTTATTTTTAAAGTCAATATGCACAATGTTTTTTACTTCGGATGGTCTTTTAGAAAGAACAATTACCCTATCGGAAAAAGAAACAGCTTCTTCAATATTATGGGTAACTAAAATAACAGTTTTACCTTCTTTTTTCACGATTTTATAAACATCATCACTTATCATTAACCTTGATTGTTGATCTAAGGCACAAAATGGTTCATCTAATAAAAGCAAATCTGGTTTTAAAGCAAGAGTTCTAATTAAAGCAACTCTTTGCTTCATTCCGCCAGATAAATTTTTGGGATAATTTTCTTTAAATTCACTTAAATTATAAAAATTAAATAAATAATTAACATAATCAAGATTCTCTTTTGTTAATATCTTATTTATTTTAAGCCCCAATATAGCATTTTCATAGATAGTAAGCCATGGTAATAAAGCATCACTTTGAAGCATATAAGCTATTTTTAAATTATCCTTTTTGATTACTTTGCCTTTATAGTCTTTGTCTAAACCAAAGATAATGGAAAGCAATGTTGATTTACCACATCCTGAAGGACCAACTAAAGAAATAATCTCTCCTTCATTAATCTTAAAATTAATGTTTTTAATGGCTTCAATTTCGCCTTTTTTCGTATGGTAATTCTTTGTAAGATTAACAACTTCTAATAAATCATTCATATAAATTATGAACTAAATCTTTATAGTAAACATTCTTTTGAATTAAATCATTTTCTTTAAGTAAACTTGTTAAAGTATTAAAGAAATCTTCCTCAACATAAGGATTATTTAACCAAACATCCGCCAAGCGATATCTTTCGACCATTTTTTCTAAATCTAAAATATCTGTATCACTAAATTGGTTAGCAATAACTTTAGCTACATCACTACTCTCATGGTTAAATGTATATTCAATACCTTTATTTAAAGCTCTTGTAAATCTAACTAAAAGCTCTTTATTATTATTTATATAACTTTTTCTAGCATAGAAAGCTGTATAAGGGAATGGGTCACTTACCGCACCAACACTTGATACAACATAACCATTATTATTTTGTTCTAACTTAGTAGCTAAAGGTTCAAATAGATTAACAAAATCCCCTTCTCCCGCTAAAAAAGCTCCAGATAATTCACTAAATTCAATCGATGTATTAATATTTATTTCTTTAGGTTCAATATTTTTATTTTTTAAAGCTCTTAAAAAACTTAAACCAGGCATTCCCGTACTACGACCAATTAGTATTTCTTTTCCTTTTAAATCATCCCAAGTAAATTCTTTACCGTTTCTAGCTAAAATAAATTGGCCATCTCTTTTTGTTAGTCCCGCGAAAACTTGTAAATAATCTTTTTCTTCCCCTAAATAAACATATATTGCAGATTCAGGACCCGCTAAACCGACTTCCGTATCATTAGATAAAACAGAGGCGGCAACATTATCACTACCACTTACGAGCATTAAATCTATATCAATGCCCTCATCTTTAAAATAACCATTCTCCATGGCTACATAAAACGGCGTATAAAAAACACTATGAGTTACTTCTGCTACTCTAATAGTAGTTAAATTGCTTGTTTTATCATCTTTCTTCATCAAGAATAAACCAACCACAATTAAAATGATGGCAATTATTCCGATGACAGAATATAAAATTTTTCTTTTCACATAAACACTCCTTACAATATAATTTATTATAAAAAGAAAAATTTGGTTAATAAAAATACCTGTTATTATCTAACAAGTATTCTTCTTTGTGGATATTCCAGCACAGGATTTTCACTTGGCATTGTATCATTAATATCTTCATTATTGCTTTGCTCAATATAACTTTCATCTCCACCATCAGTACTTAAAATAGGATTATCACTTTGTTCAACACTACTATCTATATCTGGTTCAACCTTAGACACAGGATTATTTTCATAATAATATTTTAAACATTCCATATCATCTTGAGGTATTAATGAAAAAAGATTATATAATTCATTATTTACATCACTAATAACAGTTAAAAATCTTGGATAATATTCTCGTTCCTCAATGGGCATATAATCCGTAATAGGGTCTAAATATCTATTACCTTTTTCTGTAAAAGGAACTCCTACTTTACTTTTCCGGGACCTAAACTGCGCAAAATTATGGCTTAATTTTTGTGAATATAAACATTTAACAATACCTATATATCCTGGTAAAGCTCTTAAACTATCTAAATCCATGGCAAAAAAATTATTATAATTAGGATTTTTATAAGCTGTAAAACCCCCACCAGTTAATCTTTTATAAAGGCTTGTTACTTTGGAATATCGATAACTTATAGTTTCGTTTAAAGCCGCCGTAGTAACGTGGTATGTTTCTTCCTCATTATTACAACCACCCTCTGCAAAAATCGTACATACGCATTCTTTCCATTTAGTTTCATCGGTTAAATCAAAAATATATCTTGCCACAGTTTCCATTTCAATCAAGGATAAAGTATCACTAATATAGGGCACAGGATTACTTACCAATGATGGTTCATTTTGCGATGAAACCGGTTCTGTAACTTCCGGAATAGTTTCCTTACTTTCCCCATTTTGATTATCTTCTATCTCCGGATTACTAGGCTTAATTTCCTCTATTTCCACTATTTCTGGATTATATTCCATGTTGATTTCTAATTTATAATTATCATCTAATATAATTGAGTTAAAATCATCTTTTATCTCAACTTCTTCATCTTCATTGCTAAAATCATTATTTTTATCGAGACTTTCCTCATCAACATCTGGCAAACTTGTAATACTTAAAGTATTTAAATCATCACTTTCATGAGTAGCAGTACTTTTCTTAAAAGATGTCTTAGCAATAGGCATACTGGCAATCATGGAAATAGCTACTAAAGTACATAATAATCTATCTTGCCAATTATCTTTTAAAGTAATAGGTTTAGAATAATAATTTTTAATTTTTTGTCCTAATTTCTTTATCACCAATATTCCCCCTTTATTTTTAATTAATTTTTACTAACTTGGAATACTTCTACATCAACAGAGGTTTCTTGTCCAAATAAATCTACAATAATATTTAAGCGATTATTCTCTCTATCTATGGAATCTACACGACCATTCCAACCTTTAAATGGTCCATCAACAATCGAAACACTGTCACCAACTTTTAAGTCATCTTCAACATTAACCCTACTCATACCAATATTAGCTAAAATGCGGTCGATTTCTTGAGGTAATAAGGGAGTTGGTTTAGCTCCTTTACCACTTGAACCAATAAAGCCAGTTACTCCTGGCGTATTTCTTACGATATACCAAGCTTCATCAGACATAATCATTTCAACTAAGATATATCCGGGAAACATCTTTTTTATTTTTTCTTTTTTAACGCCATTATCTACTTCTACTTCTTTAGTTTCTGGTATAACAATTCGAAAAATATAATCTTGCATACCCATTGATTCTATTTTAGCTTCTAGTTTTTCTTTTACTTTGCTTTCATGTCCTGAATAAGTATTAACTACATACCATAATTTTTCCATTAGTTAAAGAACTCCTTTATATAAGCAAGGATAACATCTAAGAATTGGAAAAATAAGATTAAGATTATACAAAGAACAATAGTAGCTATTGTATACTTAACTAAATCTTTTCCTTCAGGCCATTTTATTAAGGAAATTTCTTTTTTCAAAGATTTACCAAAACTTTCACCTTTTTTTTCTTTCTTTGTTTTCTTTGCTTTTTTAACTTCTTTCATTTTTTCTTCTTTCTTTTTCATAAATACCCTCCAAAAAATTTATTGTAATTAAAAAACACTTTCGTGTTCGTATATAATATAGCACAATTAAAGACACTTAGCAAGTAAATTGTTGTATTTTATTAATTAAAAATATTGTCTAATTATAACTTTTATGATAACATAAAACTAGAAAGTGAGTGTTATATATGTCAAAGTTTTGTGTTAAGTGTGGAAAAGAGATGGATGATTCAGCAAGAATGTGTCCTAACTGTGGAGCACCAGTTAGTAATAACCGAATTCAAAGACGTGAAGTAGTAACGGCCATTATATTATCCCTTGTTACATGTGGTATTTATGGAATTTATTGGTTTATCTGTTTAACTAATGATGCTAATACAGTAAATGAAGAACCAAATGCTACAAATGGTGGAATGGCTTTCTTATATACCCTTATTACTTGTGGAATTTATTCTTTCTATTGGAACTATAAAATGGGCAAAAAATTATACGAAGCTGGTAAAAAACGGAATATAGATATTGCTGATAATTCAATATTATATATTATTCTTGCCGTTTTTGGTTTATCAATCGTTAATTATTGCATATTACAAAGTGATTTAAATAAATTTGCTGATTAATAATGAAAAAGAAATTCATTTTTCTAATTAGTTTTATTATTTTGTTAATAGGATATTACTTTCTTCATGAATGGTTTAACTTTAATATTTTTTGCCCTATCCATAAATTATCTGGTTTCTATTGTCCTGGATGTGGTATTACAAGAATGTTCTTTGCCATATTAAGGTTAGATTTTTATCAAGCATTTAGATATAATCCTTTAGTATTTATCCTTTTAATTCTTTATTTATTTAAAATCATTATGGAGTTAATAATAAAACACCCAATTACGATAAGTAATCGTTCAACTTATATTTTACTTTTTATTGTTATTGCTTATGGTATTTTAAGAAATGTTCCTTTATTTAAATTTTTAGCTCCTACAATTATAAAATAAGCTGACTTTAAGTCAACTTTTTTTATTTTAATAAATTACTAATAGCTACCATAATAGCTAACTTACCATAAGCATAGGTTAAACTTCCTTGTTGATAAGCAATATAAGGACTTCTTAAAGGACCATCACAGGATATTTCAATGGAAGAACCTTGGGTAAATGAACCAGAAGCCATCACTATTTGGTCATCATATCCTGGCATATCGGTGGCTTCAACTAAAGAATTTGAATCAACCGCGGAAGAAGATTGAATTCCACAACAATAATCAATTAATTTTTGAGCATTCCCAAAATAAATATTTTGGACAATATCTACTCTTTCTTCCTGATATTTAGGTTCTACTTGATAACCTAACTCTTCTAAGATAGCACTCGTTAAAATTGCTACTTTTAAAGAAC
This sequence comes from uncultured Bacilli bacterium, assembly GCA_947626125.1. Taxonomy (GTDB): domain Bacteria; phylum Bacillota_I; class Bacilli_A; order RF39; family UBA660; genus SIG200. The sequence goes on along the minus strand of CANQRA010000036.1, from coordinate 1,682 downwards.
TTGCTACGGCACTTGGTGCATGATATAATCCCATTAAAAACTCTCGATTAAAATGCATACTCGGACCTACTTCTTTAGCTTCTCCTGGCACATTTAATCTCTCAGCACATAAATTAATTAGTTCTTTTTTTCCCGCAATATATGCTCCATTAGAGGCAATTCCTCCCCCTAAATTTTTAATTAAAGAACCAACACATATATCTGCCCCAACTTCTAAAGGTGTCTTTTTTTCCACAAATTCACAATAACAATTATCAACCATAACAATGATATTTTTATCTACGGCTTTGATTAAATTAATCACTTTTTCTAACTTTTTTATATTAATACTCTTTCTTGTTGAATAACCTTTACTTCTTTGAATTTCAATTAATTTAACCTGATTATTTTCTAAGTAATCTTTTATTTGAACATAAGCAAAATCATCATCTACTAAATCAATTTGTTCATATCCTATGTTATAAGAAGCAAGGCTACTTTTATTTTCTTTAATACCTATTACTTCATGTAAAGTATCATAAGGAAGACCAGTTATACTAAGCATTTTATCACCTGGCCTTAAAAGAGCAAATAAAGCCACGGTTAAAGCATGCGTACCCGAAATAAATTGGCTTCTTACTAAGGCATCTTCTCCCCCTAAAACTTGAGCAAAAATAGCTTCTATTTTATCTCTTCCTCCATCATTATAACCATACCCCGTAGAAGTTGCAAAATCACTTTCACTCACATTATAGTGATGAAAAGCCTCTAATACTCTTTTACTATTATAAAATTCATCTTCTTCAATGTTTTTAAATATATCTTTTAATTTATCTTCCCATTTACTAACCAATTCATAAACTTCTTCTTTTATTTCTAAATTATTATTCATCTTTTCCATCCATTCTTACTACACTACCACTTACAAAATCGCTATTAATAATTATTTCCATAATCTTTAGGGCTACATCTTCTTTTCTTAATAGTTCTTTTTGGCCAATTCTTTCTAATTCACTTTTTAAAAATTCTGGTTCCATCGCCATCACACTTTCTGTATTGACATAATTAGGAGCTAAAGCACAAACACGAATATTTTTTAAACGCATAGCTAAAGTCTTAGTTAAGTTTTCAATTCCTGCTTTACTAGCACAATAATCCATCGACAAGGGATTATAAGTATCTGTGGCATCCGTTGAACTCATATTAACAATAACCCCAAAATCCATTAAAGAGGAAGCATACTTACACATTAAAAAAGTACCCACTAAATTAACTTCTAAAACATCCATAAACTCTTTTTTGCTTTTATCATACATATCATTATCTTGATAATAGGCAGCACAGTTTACTAATACATCTATTTTATGATATTTCTTTTTAATCATTTTAAATAAATTCTTAATATCTTTTTCTTTTTTAATATCACATTTATAATAATCATCTTCATCTATATAGGTATTATTATATATACCAATCACTTTAGCCTTATATTGTCTCATTATTTGGAGTAATGTTCTACCTATCCCACTGCTTGCTCCTGTTATTAAAATAACTTTATCGTTGAAATCCATTTAACCACAACCATTCAACCCTATTATATAATTATTTGAGCATTGTTGCAATGACATTGGATTTATGTCAAGTTTTTAGACACAATTTTATGGACATCGCGTATTTAAAATTATTCCAATTTCCTTCTTGAC
>CANQRA010000035.1 GCA_947626125.1 uncultured Bacilli bacterium | reverse complement strand
GAAAAGTTGTTATTTTTTTAGATAATTACTGGCTTTCTTTGCTTTTTTCCTTTTAATTCATGTTTTTATCCTGTGAAAATATGTTTCTACCTAGCATATTAAATCTTTTTATGTTATAATTGACCTATGATAGGGGAACGAGTGATGAAGAAATTAGCCTATATCCTTTTATTAATTGTTTTTCTAGTGCCTTTTAAAGTTAGGGCTTTAAGTTGCCTTAAAAATAATTATGAAGCAACGATTGAGATAAGTAATGACCGTTTGAGAAGTAAAGAAAAAGCCTATCTTAATGTCACAAGTTCCTCATTTTATAATCTTGAATATGAATTAAGTAAAGATAATATTATATCTATTACTAATGAGGGAATAATTGAAGCCTTAAATTCAGGCGAAGTAAATCTAATAGTAAGTGTTAATTTTTTAGAAGATAAGGAAATAGTAGAACAATGCAGAGCAGAAATACCCATCACCGTTATATCTAGTAATATAACTTTAAAAAGTTTAACTCTAAGAGAATATGATTTAAAAGACGTATTTAAAAGTGATGTTTATAATTATGAAATAACGCTACCTTATAAAGTAGAAACTATTAATATTGATGCTGTTCCAACCGATGATGATGCCCAAGTTTTAGGAACGGGGGAAAAAGCTTTAAGTGTTGGCTTAAATGAATTTGAAATTACGGTTTCTTCTTATGCGGAAGAAAAAACTTATACCTTATCGGTATTTCGAAGTGAAGCCTCAGATAATGCCCAATTAAAAAGTTTAACGGTGAGTGGTTATCTTTTAGAACCTAAATTTTCTAAAGATACTCATAATTATACTTTAGAAGTTCCCAAAGATATCGATAAAATAAAAATTAAAGCCGAGGCCTACGATAAAAATGCCCAAGTAAAGGGTACTGGAAGTTTTAATCTTACCACCGGTAAGAATAATTTCACTATTACAGTAACCGCGGAAAATGGTAGTACTAGTAAATATAAAATCGAAATAAATAAAAATAAAGGGAGTAGTACTTTAAATAATCTAAGTGTAGAAGGTTATTCCTTAGAAGAAACATTTACAAAGGAAAATTATTTGTACCATTTAACCGTTCCGCCTAAAGTAGAGAAGATTAAAATTAAGGCATCAGCCAATCCTTCTGACCAAATTGAAATATTTGATAATGACCATCTTAATTATGGGCAAAATGAAATCCTAATTAGGGTTACCAGCCAAGATAAAACCACGACAACTTATAAAATAATTGTAAATCGTTTAGCTAAAAATCAGATAAATTATACAGTTATTCAAACTATTTTATTTATTGTCTTTGTAATAGCTATTATTATAACTATTAGTTTAATCACCATTTTTATAATTAAGAATAAAAAGCCAGATAAAAAGATAAAAAAGATTGATTTTAGGAAGTGATATTATGTTTGGAAAAATTTTATTTATAAGTGATAATATAGCTCATGTAGAAAATAAAATGAGTCGGGATGTTGTTTCAGACTTAATGAATGTGCATGTTATTTTTGAAGCTCCTAACCAAAGAATATTAGGAGAAGTTATTGAGCTTAATGATAATGTCATTAAAATTCGCTTTTTAGGGGAATTTGATGGCAAAAGATATTTAAATGGTGTTTTAAGAAAACCTCTTTTAAACTCGACGATTAGAATTATCAATGGAGAAGAATTAATGGAATTAGTCGGAGCTTATTCAGACAAATCTTTTATTCTGGGTTCCTCCGCGATTTATAAAAACTTTAAAGTTTGCCCAGATATCAATGCCTTATTTTCCAATCATTTTGCCATTTTCGGTAATTCTGGTTCTGGTAAATCTTGTGGCGTATCGCGGATAATTCAAAATGTTTTTAATAATCCTCACATGAATCCTTTAAATGCTAATTTATTCTTTTTTGATGCTTATGGTGAATATAAAAATGCTTTTTCTAAATTAAAAGATATCAATCCTAATTATAATTATAAATTCATTACAACCAATCCGACTGATGAGAATGATTATCGTCTAGATATTCCCCTTCATCTTTTAACCTTGGATGATTGGACTCTGTTATTACAAGCGACAAATCATTCCCAATTACCAATAATTGAAAATACGATTAAACTAGCTAGAATATTTAGTAGAGAAAATGAAACTTCAAGAAGGCTTAAGAATCATTTGATTGCCAAAGCATTACTTGCCGTTTTATTTAGTAATGAAACAACTGCCAACAAGAAAAACGAAATCTTCCGCATTATCGAAGTTTGTAATACGCCAGAATTTAATTTTAATACCGTTATTCCTGGAATAGGATATACGCGAATATTAAGTGAATGCTTTGAAATAGATTCCCATGGTAATTTTGGGGAAAGTGTTTTAATTACTGATTATATTTTAAAACATATATTAGATGATACTGAGCCATTTCTCGAACCGGAAGAAGCCTATTATACTTTAAAAGATTTTGCTAATGCTTTAGAATTCACTTTAATTAGTGAGGGATTTCAAAATAATGAAAATTTATATAGTGATGCCATAATATTAAAGGTGCGCTTAAATACAATTATGACTAGTAAAGTAGGTAGTTATTTTTCGGGAGAAAGATATATACCTATTGAAGAATACATAAAAATACTTATGGATGCCAAGGGCAGTAAAAGTCAAATTATTAATATAAATCTTGAGGATATTGATGATATTTATGCCAAAGTAATAGTTAAAATATTTTGTCGTCTTCTTTTTGATTATTCTAAGAGCCTTCCTGAAAGAGCCAGTATGCCTTTTCATTTATTCTTAGAAGAAGCTCACCGATATATTCAAAAAGATAGTGATACTTTCTTAATTGGCTATAATATTTTTGATCGTATTGCCAAAGAAGGTCGGAAATATGGTGTTTTACTAGCCATCATTAGTCAAAGACCAGTTGAGATTAGTGATACTGTTATTGCGCAATGTTCGAATTTCTTAATTTTTAAAATGACGCACCCTCTAGATATCAAATACATCGAAGAGATGTTACCTAATATTTCTAGCGATATCGTGGAAAAACAAAAAATATTACAACCTGGTACTTGTGTAGGATTTGGGGGAGCTTTTAAAATCCCCATGATTGTCAAATTAGACATGCCTAATCCAATGCCATACTCCACAAACTGTAATGTTTCTTCATGTTGGCGATAGCTAATATGTCAAATTGGTAAAAAGAGGTTGAATATAAATTAATAATCATGATATAATATAGATACCTAGAAAGGTTAAAGTTATTCATATAAAACCGACTATATAGATATATTGGGGAACTAATTATCTCGTGGTGTTGAATGCCTATACATTGTATAGGAATCCTAATACTTGATATGTGTTCTACCACCTGCGAAGAGCGGGATTTTATCAGATAACTTTCCACTAGGTTTTTTAATGGAGTAAATATGTACGAACGAATTATTAAATTAATAGGAATAACTAATTTTCAAAAAATTCAAAAAGCCAAAATTCTTTTAGTGGGATGTGGAGGTGTCGGCAGTTTTGCTTATACCGCTTTAATACGCAGTGGTTTTCAAAATATAACAGTTATTGATAAAGACCAAGTAGAAATAACGAATTTAAATCGTCAATTGGTAGCTAATTTAAATACACTTAATAAATATAAAGTAGATATTGCGGCATCTCTAGCTCAAGAATTAAATGAAGATATTCACATTAGGGCAATCAATGAATTTTTAACTAAAGATAATATGCATCTTTTAGAAAAAGATTATGATTATATTATTGATGCTTGTGATACTTTAAATACCAAATTAGAATTAATTAGATTTGCCGAAGTACATAAAATCAAAATAATATCTTCCATGGGAATGGGTAATAGGCTCGATGCCTCACGTATTAAAATAACAACTCTTGACCAAACACATCATGACCCTTTAGCTAAGGCCTTAAGAAAGAAAGTCGGGGAGAATAATTTAAATAGTAAGATTCCCGTAGTCTTTAGTGAAGAATTACCAAGCAAAAAAAGAGAAGTGGATTCTTTAATTACTTCTCCTGGTATTGCGGGATTATTAATGGTAAATTACATTATTAATGACCTTATTTCGCAATCAGAAATTGCGGCAAACTAGATGCCGGTTTTTGTAAATTAACAATATCATATAATAAATTTATAAGGGGAATATCTATTCCTTTTTTTTCTAATAACTTATGAATAGCGAGTAAATTAGAGTATCCTTCCACGGTGTTTTCTTTTAAATACTTTTTAATTTCTTCTTCATTTTGACTTTTACCAAGTAAATAACCATAAGTATAATTACGGCTCTTTTCACTTGTACAAGTAAGAATAATATCCCCAACACCCGCGAAAGAAAGAATGGTTTTCTTTTTACCACCAAAAGCTTTTAAGATTTTTCTAATGTCATGTAATGATTCGGTAATCAAAAAAGCTTGGGTTGATTCACTATAAGATAATCCCTTTAATATTCCGGAAGCAATAGCAATGATATTTTTAAGGCATCCACATAATTGGGTACCTATTATATCGCTAGATTCTCTTAACTTTAAGGTTTCACTTGCTAGATTATCTTTAACTAAATTTACAACTTGCTTTTTTCCAGCAATTGCTAGAGCCACCGGATTATTATGGACTAAATCGATGGCAAAGGATGGCCCCGAAATCACGGCGATATTTGTGGTATGAAGTTTATTCTTAACAACTGTAGATAAAACTTCAAGACTTTCTTCTTCAATTCCTTTGGAAGCAATGCAGATACTTTCTTGATGATAAAAAGGAAGTATATGTTCTAAAGTACTTTTTAAATATTTCACGCTCGTTACTAAAAATATTAATTGGGTCTCTTTTAAAGCTTCTTCATAACTATTAGTTATTTCTATATTATTAGGAAAAATAATGTCTTTAAAGATACTTTTTATTTGGTGACTTTGTTTAAATTCTTCTACTTTATTTTCATCTTCGCTCCATAACATAACTCGGTTATTTTTGCATTTAGCAAGCATTAAAGCTAGCCCTAAACTATAAGCTCCTGTTCCCATTAAAGTTATTTTCATTTCTCACCCTTCATTTCTTTATGAACTTTATTTAAGTTTTTTTCGACTAAATTATCTTTTACATGGTAGTATTTCGTATCTTTAATGTTGGCTGGTAAATAATCTTGTTTTACCCAGTCATTCGGATAATTATGCGGATATTTATATAAAGGATTCCCATTTTTAATATGTTCTGGTACATTGCCTGTATTTCCTTTATGAATATCATTTAAAGCTTCATCAATGGCCATAATAGCACTGTTACTTTTAGGGGATAAAGCCATTTCAATCGCAATTTCGCCTAAAGGTATTCTTGCTTCTGGTAACCCTACGCGTTCACTGGCTTCAATCGCCGCTTGTAATCTTGGTCCAATTCCGGGATTAGCTAGTCCTATATCTTCATAAGCAATCACGGATAATCTTCTGTATATACTATCTAAATCTTCTGCTTCAATTAAACGAGCTAAATAATGTAAGGTCGCGTCCACATCACTTCCCCGAATTGATTTTTGTAAAGCGCTTAATACATCATAATGCCCATCTTCATTTTTATCATGGAAAAAGACTGGTTTTGCATTAATTTTTTGGACATTTTCGACGGTTACTTTTTTATTAAAAGAGTAATAGGATACTTCTAGAGTATTTAAAGCATTCCGCACATCCCCACTAGAAAGGGTAGCGATATATTCTAGCGTCTCATCATTCGTGGTAATATTTTCTAATTTTAGAGAAGCCTTCTTTAAAACTTTAACTATATCATCAGTTGTTAATTCATGTAAAGCAAAGATTTGACATCTACTACGAATCGCGGGATTTATTTTATGATAAGGATTACTTGTTGTAAGCCCAATTAAAATAATAGTTCCTCTTTCAATATAGGGAAGTAAAATATCTTGCTTATCTTTATTCATGCGATGAATTTCATCAATAACTAAAATATAATCGCCATAAAATTTCGCTTCTTCAATGGCCATTTCAAAGTCTTCTTTTTTAGAAGAAGTCGCATTTAAAAACTTCGTCTTTATGTCTAATTCTTTACTTAAAGCATAGGCGATACTCGTTTTGCCAATGCCGGGTTTACCATATAAAATCATACTAAATAAATGTTTACTATTAACTAAATTAGTAAGAACTTTATCTTTCCCAATTAAATGGTCTTGTCCTACAATATCGCTTAATTTTTCGGGCCTTAAAGTATCCGCTAAAACTTTCATATTCATCACCGACTTATAATAGTAATTATATCAAATATTTACCTACAATTAAAGAAAACATTTTCTATTTACTTAATGTGTGCTATAATTTTGATTAGAATAAAGGAGTTTACTAATGAATAATTATAATGATAAGGAAGAAATAATTGAAATAAGTAATGATGATACCACTAATACCACCGATTATGAATTAAAAGTGGAAGAACCTATAAAAAGAAAAATAACTTTAAAAGAAAGATGGAATAATTTAGAAAAGAAAACCCAAATAATTATTATTGCCTCTCTTGTAAGCATTTTCGTTCTAGCTTTGTTAATTACCATTTATTTTGTCTTTTTCTTTCATAAAGAAGAAGTAAGTAATAATAAAGAGAACAATAATAATGATTCTGTTATCCTTGATAAAGATAACTATCGTTATGAGAATGGAAACTTAGTATTTTTAGATAAAAGCAATCGAACTCTAGGAAGTTATACATGCACGAATAAAAACCCGGATACTTGTTTAGTTGCGAAAAATGATTTATCAGAAGATACATTTAACCGGACAAAAAGCATTTATGAAAATGGCGAAGAATTAAAACTTGGCTCTATTATTTATTTTGACCGTTATGTTTTTGTTCAAGATGGCGAAGATATTTACTTATATGATATAACTAATAATGCCAACTCTTTAACGCTTAAAAAAATTAAAGTCTATGATATGAGTACGAATTTAGTAGTTGTGAAAGATGACAAAGACCGTTATGGTTTATTAGAAATAACCGAAGATGGTTATAATTATGTCGTTAAAAATTCTTATGATTATCTAGCCATTATTGATTTAGAAGATAATTATCTTTTAGCGAAGAATGGCGATAATCAATACATTTTAGATGTGGATGGAAAAATGCTGACTGCTAATCTTGATGGCGAAGTAATGAGTGCTAATGCTAAGTATTACACCATTAAGAAGAATAATCAATATAATTTATATACTTTAAAAAGTGCGGAAGTAGCAAGTGCTTATGATTATATCGAATTTAATGACGAAGTTATTAGTTTAATTAAAGATAATTATTTATATCTAATTGATAATGATTTAAATAAATTAAATGAAGATGGTATTAAAGTTACTTCGAAAGATTATGAACACAATTATATATACACTAAAGATAATAAATTTAAAGAATTAAAAGAAGCTTATAGTATTTCTTTAATGGATAATATCGCAACAATCAAAGTAGGTAAAAATACTTATGATATTAATATATTAGAAGGCTTAGTTAATAAAGATAATAATTATATAAATTACTTTGATGGTATTTTATATATTTATAGTGATTTAGAAAAAAACGATTTAATTGGCAGTTATACTTGTACTTTTAAAAATGAGATTAAAGATGAAAATAGTACTCTTGATAAATGTATGGTTTATAGTAATGAGAATGGTATATCTGGTGTCTATAATAGCAACTATGTCTTTATTAAAGATAATAATAGTATTTTCTTATATGATATTAATGCTCATAAAACTATAGGAACTTATAGTGAAATAAAAATGCTTAATGATAGTGAAATTAATAAAAATATTAAAATGATTTATACTGATTCTTCATATATAATGGCTAAGTCAAGTATAGGTGTTAATACAGGTAACTATGGTATCTTAGAAATAGGCAAAGATAAAGCTCAAGGTAAAGTTGGCTTTAATTATGCAAGTATTACTAAAAATGGTAATTTCTATTTAATGATTAATAAAGATGAAAAATATCAAGTATATGACCACATGTTTAATATCGTTAGTGATATCTTTAATTATATTGAGCTTTATGATAAATACTATATTGGTATAGTTGATGGTAAATTAAATATTTATCATTATGACAATAAAACCCCTATTTTAAAAGAAAGTCTATCAATTGAAGGAACTAGTTTTAGCGTTGATTTTACTAATGGTTTTGATATAACTATTGATGGCATTTTATATAAACATGATTTAGAAGGAAATTATTATGAGGAATAAAAAAGTATTATATACGATTATTATTTTACTAATAATATTTATTCCTCTTACGATTTTAGGTTTTATTTTTAAAGATAAAGCTCATACTATTGAAGATAATAACGCTAATCCTAAGCAGTATCCTTATTATAATCATTATTTATGGTTTTATGATAATGTTAAATTAATTAGTAAATATAGCTGCCAAAATGATAGGTGTACTTATCTTTTCCCTATTATTAATAATAAATATGTTTTCATTCTAGATGGTAATATTCATTTATATGATATAAATAATGGTAAAGTTTATCATACTTATACTAATGTTATTGATAATTTAAATAATACTTATATAGTAGAAGATAATAATTTAAAAGGTATTATTAAAGTAAATGATGATATTGAAGAATTAATACCTATTAATTATAGTGTAATGGAAAAAGATAATTTTAATTTAAATTTATATAAAGTTAAAGATAATAATTTATGGTATATAATTGATGAGAATAATAAAGTATTAAGTACTAAATTAGAACAAGAAATAGTTAATTTTAATGAACAATATCTTATTTTAAATGAACAAATAATTGATTATCAAAATAATAGTTATTTAGATATTAATAAAGAAAATGTTTTAGTTACTAAAGATATTATAGGAATTATTGAAAATAATAATTTATATATTTACAAAGATTTAAATAGTGACTATCTTAAATCTTATATCGTAAAAGGGAAGATGTCTTTAAACCAAACAGATGATTTATTAAGAATATATAGTGATGATGAATTATTAGATATGCTTGCGTTATCTTAGAATATTTGATAAAATATGGTTATTATACGAAGAAATTGAGGAATATATTAAATTTTCTTATAGAGAGTTAGTGGTTGGTGGAAACTAATAAAAAAAGATATATTTGTTGCAAGGGAGTATAAAAGCAGAAATTGCTTTATCATTTGAAAGTTAAATTAAAGGTGGTACCGTGTATTTATTACACCCTTTTGGTATTAGCCTTTTTATTTTGGAGGGATTTTTATGTTAGATAAAAAATATGAGGCAAAAGAAAAAGAAAGTAAATGGTTAAACTATTGGCAAGAAAAGAAAATATATGAATTTAAACCTGATGCTAGGGAAGTGTTTTCCATTGATACACCACCCCCAACGGTTAATGGTAAAATCCATATTGGGCATATCTTTTCTTATACCCAAACGGAGATGGTGGCAAGATATAAAAGATTAAGAGGGTATAATGTTTTTTATCCTTTTGGTTTTGATGACAATGGGCTACCTAGTGAAAGATTAGTTGAAAAAGAACAAGGGAAGAAAGCTAAAGAAATAGGCAGAGAAGAATTTGCTAAATTATGTTATGAAACAACCGATAAATATGAAAGCGAATTTCAAGATTTATTTAGTAAAATGGGGGTTAGTACAGATTGGCAAATTCATTATAAAACGGTTAGTCCTACCACAATCAAAATTAGTCAAAGGTCTTTCTTAGATTTAGTAAATAAAGGGCATTGTTATCATAAAGAAAGTCCCGCGTTATGGTGTAATGAATGTTTAACTTCTATTGCTCAAGCGGAACTAGAAACGAAAACGATTAAAACTACTTTTAATTATGTTAATTTTAAAACCGTGGAAGATAATGAAGAATTTACGATTGCAACTACAAGACCTGAGTTATTACCAGCAATTGTCTGTGTATTTGTAAACCCTGAAGATAAAGTTCATAACCATTTAATTGGGAAAACGGCTCATATACCCGTGATTGATGTAGAAGTGCCTATCATGGGGGATGAAAAAGTAGCCATCGATAAAGGTACAGGTGTCGTTATGTGCTGTACATTTGGTGACCAAACCGACATTGAATGGTGGAAAAAATATAATTTACCTCTAAAATATATTTTTACGGAAGATGGTTGTATTGCTTCTTTTGTTCCTAATTATGGTGGCATGAAAATTAAAGAAGCCCGTAAAAAAATCGTTGAGGATTTAACTAATGGAGGGTATATTCAAAAAATTGAAGAACTAGAACACGAAGTACAAACCCATGAAAGATGCGGTAAAGAAGTAGAGTATACCGTCATGAAACAATGGTTCATTGATATTATGAATCATAAAGAAGATTTCTTAAGAATAGGTAATGAAATTAAGTGGCATCCAGAACATATGCATAATCGTTATAATGAATGGGTATCAAATATTATGTGGGATTGGTGTATAAGTAGACAAAGATACTTTGGCGTACCTTTTCCAATATGGTATTGTAAAGATTGTGGCGAAGTTATCTTAGCTAGAGAAGAAGATTTACCTGTTAATCCTTTAGTGGATAAACCTTCCATTTCTTCTTGTCCTAAATGTGGTTCTAAAGAGTTTATCCCCGAGACTGATATCATGGATACTTGGGCAACATCTTCGGTAACCCCACTTATAAATATGCGTTATGGGGAAAAAGATAATTTAGAAAGCATTTTAAAACCAATGAGTTTAAGAACTAATGCTTCTGAAATAATTCGAACTTGGGATTTCTATACAATTGTCAAAAGCTTTTATCATTTTGGCGAAAGGCCATGGGATAATGTCATGATTTCGGGCTTTGTCATGGCAGATAAAGGCGAAAAAATAAGTAAATCGAAAGGCAATAGTAAAATTGAGCCTATGGACGCCATCAATGAATATTCGGCTGATGTTGTAAGATATTGGGCCGGAACAGGAAGACTAGGTAGTGATATCGTCTTTAGTGATGAAACATTACTAAGAGGAAAAAAACTAGTTAATAAAATATGGAACGTATCTAAATTTATCGAAATGCATTTACAAGATTATGTAGATAAAGAGTTTAATGATTTTGAATACATAGACCGTTGGATTATTGCTAAATATCAAGAAATGGAAAAAGGCTTTATTAAATATTTAGATGAATATGAAGTAGGTCTTGCCCTAAATACTCTAGAAAAATTCTTCTGGAATTTCTGTGATAATTATATTGAAATAGTTAAGCATCGTCTTTATCGTCCGGAAGAATTTGGTGATATTCCTCGTTATTCAGGTCAAAAAACAGTTTATATGTTACTTTATAAATTATTACAAGACTTCAGTATATTCTTTCCATTTATTACGGAAGAAATATATCAAGAACTATATAAATTTAATGATTCTATTCATTTAACGGAAATTAAATTTATGGATTACGATTTTAATAAAGAGCTTGTTACGGGTGATAAACTAGTAGAAATAATTAGCTCAGTTCGAGGTGAAAAATCAAGTAATAATTTATCTTTAAAAACCCCAGTTAAATACTTAGAAATAAATGCTAGTCAAGATATTGAAGAGGCTATTAATTCCTCAATTAAAGATTTTAAAGCTACTTTATTTATTAATAATTTACAAATAAATCATCAAGACAATGATTACGAAATAAAGAAAATAGAACTTGAAATTGAAGAAAAAACCGCATAAAACGGTTTTTTTATTTGTCTTTAATAATTGATTTAGGTAAAGGTTTTCTTTCGTCAGTATTATACAATAGATAATCAATTGATACTTGATAATAATCCGATAATATTTTTAATTGTTCATAAGTCATTTGACTAGTTTCCGATTCATATCGAGAGTATTGTTGTTGAGAAACATTTAAAACTTTAGCTATATCTTTTTGTAATTTATCGCTGTCCTCTCTTATTTCTCTTAATCTATTCATTTGACCACCACCTTTTTCTTATTTATATTTTCTCATACTCATTATTTTTGTATTGACATTTACTCGTTAATTGAGTCATAAAATTATAATACGCATAAAGTGAGTATAATAAAGGAGCATATTTTATGGAAGAACAAAAGAAATATTTTATAATAAGTACCATAATGTTTGTAGTAATAGCAATAATAATATTACAAGTAGATAAATATCATGATAATAAAGTAAATAATAATTTTACATTAGAAACCAATAAACTAAATAATCAATATATCAATGTTAATGACTTTGGGATATATTTACAAAATGAAAAAGATAAAACTAAATATGATAAACAAGATGGTAATAATTATCCAACAGAAGGATATATATTAAATACAAGTATGACCAAGTGTTTTGATTACCATGGAAAAGAAGTAACTGGAAAAGTAAGTCAAACAGATGAGGGAAGAGTAAGATTAGAAACAACAGTATCAATCTATTGTCAAATGTATTTTGATATAGATAATGAACCACCAGCAATAGATAGCTTTACTATAAGTGGAACAGATAAAGAAGGAAAAACAAGAACAGATTATATATATGATACAACTGTTAATGGTACTATAAAAATGTAAGAAAAGGGCCAAATAAAAATGTAGGAAAAACTACATAATTATAAGGACCTA
>CANQRA010000034.1 GCA_947626125.1 uncultured Bacilli bacterium | reverse complement strand
TCCCATAGCTCCCATCGGTCCTTGAATGCCTGGAGGTCCTTGGATTCCTTGAGGCCCCTGTACTCCCATTGGTCCTTGGGCACCTTCCACGCCTGGTTCTCCTTGATTACCTTGAGGGCCTTTAATAACGCCGACATCTGTCCAATCCTTATTGTTATTACTCCAAACATATAAATTATCGCCCACTAAATAGCTATCGCCTATATCTCCCGTTGGATGAGCATTAAATAAATCATCATAAGAATCATAAGAGCCTAAAATAGATACACTAGTTCCTTCTGGCCCGGTGGGTCCCATTTCTCCTTCTTCACCATTTTTTCCTTGGGGAATAATGAAATTAAGAATATGGTGAATACCTTCTCCTGAATCAATAATGCTTGCTTGTCCTCCGGCTTCCCCCGTGATAACTTCACCAATAGTAATGGTCGGGATTTCCCCCATTGGTCCTACTTCACCCTTAGGTATCATAAAATCTAAAATTACATTTTCCTCATTACCCACATTAATGACTTGGGCTGGATTATTCGCGTCAATAGTTTCTGTTTTACCCACGGTTATTTTGGGTGATATACCTGCCGGTCCCGTCGGCCCTGTAATACCCGTTGCTCTCGGAATAAAACAACAAGAATTAATAAAAGGATTATTGTTTTGAAAATTTTCAATAATCTTTTTTGCTCTTTTAATATTATTATTCATAAAAAATCACCTATTATTTATATAATATTTTATGAAAAAATAATTTATAAGTTAAAAAATCTTATTTAGAACTTTGTTCCGTAATAATATCTACAACATAAAATTCAAATATACATAATCCTAAAAGAATTAAAGTTAAAATAAACATTTGTATATTTATCACAGTTAGGGAAAACAATTCTTTTAATCCCAGAACACTCGTTAAGAAAATCGTAATTAAAATAACTAACATAATAATATGGTATTGTTTAAGAGGTTTGCATATACGATAAATATGGGCAAAGCCAATAAAACCAACGATTACTACCGATAGAGTAGAGGCCTCACTTTCACTTATGGGTAATATAGCAATTATTAAAATATTTAAAACGATTATTAATGATGTTGGTAATGCTTTTTTAAAGATGTTTGTTAAAAAGTTACCTTTAATTATTTCTTCATTGGGTTCTAAAGCTAAGATAAAAGAGGGAATACCAATAGTTAAAACCCCCGTTAGAGATATTTGAATAGGAATAAAAGGGTATTGTAAAGGGAGAATCATGAATAATAAAGTAAGTAATACAGCATAACCAGTTTTAACAATAAATAAACTGGCTGACCTTTCAATATTATGAATAGTTCTTCTTCCTTCACTGACAATTTTAGGCACAGAAGAAAATTTGGAATCAAGTAAAACTAAATCAGCCACATTATATGATGCCTCACTTCCACAGGCAAGAGCAATACCACAGTCCGAAGCTTTAAGGGCTAAAACATCATTAACCCCATCCCCGACAAAAGCCACTGTATGATTATGTTTTTCTAATATTTTAACTATTTCTCTTTTTTGAAAAGGACTAACTCTGCCAAAAATAGTATTATTTAAAACATATTTTTCTAAATCTTTATCTTTTATTTGGGAGCAATCAACATAATCACTAACCTTAATATTTAATCTTTTTAAAAGCTTAACAATCATTTTAGGATTATCTCCCGAAATAATTTTGATATCAACCCCTTGTTTTTGAAAATAATTAATTGTCTTTACGGCATCTTTTCTTAAAATATCTTCTAATAAAATAAACCCAAGGGGAATAATCTCATCACTAACTTTAACTAGGGCAATACTGCGATATTCACTTAATTCATCTTCATATTCATGATTATTTTTTAAAAGTATTTCGGGTGCACCTAAACGATAAGTATCTCCATTTATAAAGGTAACTTCACTATACTTTCTCTCAGAAGAAAAAGGAATAATTTCTTTTGCTTTAACATTAGTTTTTTTAGAAAAATACTTCTTTAAAGCTTTCATGGTAGCATTATCAGTTTCAAGGACACTACATAACTCATTCATAATTTTTTCTAAATTATATTTTTTATTTAAAGAAATAGTTTTTTTTACCACCATTTTTCCTTCTGTTAAAGTTCCCGTTTTATCGAAAGCAATGGTATCTATTCTTGCTAATGTTTCAATAGAGAATAATTGCTTAACTAATACTTTAAATTTAGATAAACGCATAACACTTACCGCTAAAACAGTACTGGTTAATAAGACTAATCCTTCCGGTATCATCGATATAAGAGCTGCCACTGTATTAACAATCGCTTTATTAAAAGGATTTTTTAATATATGCCATTGATTAAAGAATAATAAACAACCTAAAGGCAAAATAATAAAAGATAATATTTTAATAATTTTATTTAAGGAATCTAAAATAATAGAATTAACTTTTTTAATATATTTAGCTTCTTTCGATATTTTCGAAGTATAGTTATCTTTTCCAATGTGTTCCACTTTAGTTAAACATTTACCACTTACAATAAAACTTCCGGAATATAACATATCGCCCACCTTTTTAATCATAGTATTTGATTCTCCCGTGATAAATGATTCATTAACCTCCACCATACCATCTAATATTAAAGAGTCAACTACTACTTGATTACCTAATTTAAGTTTTATAATGTCATCTAAAACAATTTCTTCCAGAGGAATATTTTTTTCCTGCCCTTCTCTTATAACTACCACTTGGGGAGCATTAGTTAACTTTAATTTATCAACCGCCCTTTTAGCTCTTATTTCTTGAATAATACTAATAACGGTATTAGATAAAACAACTCCTAAGAATAATAAATTTTTATAAGAACCAACTAAATAAATTAAAAAAGCTAAAAAGAAATTTAATAAGTTAAAAAGGGTAAAAATATTACTTAAAATAATTAAACTAACACTTTTAGTAGGAATAGTTTTATCTTTATGTACTAATCCTTTCTTTATTTGTTCTTTAACTTCTTGATTTGAAAGTCCATAAGTAATATCTGGATTTAATCTCTCCATTATTATTGTCACCCTTTTTATTATAGCACGGTTAATAAAAAATACTAATCTATTTATCTAGATTAACATGAGCTTTACTTATATATTTTACTTGCTTGGGTTGGCATAGCTTATTTATTATTTAACATTACTATTTTTTCCATATTTTTCTCTTTTCAACAATTTTGTCTTATGTACAAGACAAATTTTCCTTTATTTTATATTTTGTCTTATATAAAAAACCGACTTTTAATCGGTTTTTAGGAAATTGAGCAAGATTCTATTTATTAAGGGCAAGATAATATTTTATTTTTCTTTTAAAACTATAATCTTGATAATTATGTACCTTAAGATACCTCTTTTGTTCAAATAAAATACTATCTTTTAATACCTTTAGATTGTTGCTTTCTTAATTGTTCTTCTACTAAGTCAATTAAACAACGATAGTTTGGATGAGCAGCAATTCTAGCAAATGCTTCTTGAGATAAAGGCTCTTGAAATAATTCAGCATCTTTATTAATTATCATAGGATTTTCATATTGTAAATAAGCATTATTAGCAGCTTCCAACTCTTGCATGGTTGAATAATGCTTACCATTAATGGCTTTAAATGTTAAACCTTTTCCATAATTTGCTCTTAAATTAATATTTCTCTTATCATCAATTAAATGATTATTCATACCAACTCTCCCTGATTTATTAAAACCTCCAAATTGGAGGTTATTTGCTCTTGGCAGGGGATGAGAGAATCGAACTCCCAACTAAAGTTTTGGAGACTCCTATTATACCATTTAACTAATCCCCTAAACGGCTACGAGAAGATTATACCATAATTATTTTGAAAATAAAAGCATAATATAAAATAAAGGGTGGTTATATGCTTATAAATTATACGGACAAAGAATTAGATTTACTGGCTAGAATTATGCGGGCTGAAGCTTTAAATGAAGGAGATTTAGGTATGCTTATGGTTGGAAATGTTGTTGTTAATAGAGTAGTGGCCAATTGTTATACTTTTAAAAATATCGATTCTATTACGGATGCAATTTATCAACCTAATCAATTTTCGGGAACAGAAAGTTCTCTTTATTATGGGTCGGCAACCACACTAGAAAAGCGTTTAGCCGAAAGAGTTCTACGTGGCGAATATTATTACCCCGCGACGGATGCTTTATGGTTTTATGCTCCCGGCAGTAATTCTTGTCAAAGCACATGGTATAGTCAACCTTTGGCGGGTAGATATAAAAACCATTGCTTTTATCAACCTAAAATGGGAGATTGTCCAGAATTATACTAACAATAAAAAAGAAGCTTATATTTTTAAACTTCTAATTAACAAATCCATACCATCTTTTTTCTCGTAGCATTCTTCATTAAGACTATAAAATTTGGAAGGTAATTTATAAACAACCGGGCAAAATTCCTTTAATAAAGAGGCATTGTTAGAATACATTATTTCCCCTTCAATAGGATAACCAATATACACTGGTGCATTATTAACAATGATTAATAAGCGATTAGTAAGGTAATTATAAGAAAAGCAACTAAAATCAATATTTCTTTCTAAATCTCTTAAAACACTATTTCTATCATATATTGATAATCCTTTTAATAACTCACTAGTATTGGTAACTTTAGAATCGGGAACTAATTGTTTTAACTTTTCAAAATCAAAATCAGTTATTGTCCAACAATAATTACAATAAATTGTTGGTTCATAAATATTATTGTTCTTAATATCTTCAGTAGGAACATTTTTAGCAAAGATAATTCCATCTTCAAAAATCATTCTTGCTTGTTCACCATTCTTTAAATATTTACTCATTTTGGCATTAATATCTTCCCAAGTTATATCATGACCTTTATATACTAAATAAGTACCACTATTTAATTGTTCATCAAAAGAAGTAATTGGTTGATAATCTTCTTTATTTAAGTGTTCATTTAATGGAAGATTAGTTAATCCTTTTGCGTCAAAATCGGGTACTAGTTCTCTTAATTTAGCAAGTAATTCTCCATTAAATTTTTGATACATTTCCTCTAATCCATAATTTGCATTTCTTACATAACTACCAAATTCGGGATATTTATCCATCAAAGCTTTTATTTGATAAAATAGCCTTTGCCCTTTTTTTACTATAGGTAGTAATAAACTATCCATATAATTTTCGATTTCTTTTACTTTCTTAACTCCACGAATTTTACTATTAAAACCATATTTTTTATCAACCGCCTTTTGACTTTCTTCAATTAAAGAACCCCCAACAACATAAAATGAGCCAAAGCTTTCTTCATAATAAGTCTTTAATTTACTATTCCAAATAGATTTAACTTCTGTCACATAGTTTTTTTCTGCTGATTTTTCGGCATAAAAATCTAAAATTTTAAAAAATGTTTCCGCTAAAAATCTATCACTAATTTGTTTATAACTAGAATACGATTCTAATTCTTTTTTTAAATCAATAATGGCTTTTCCATAAACTTGATTATAATCTATATGATAACAACAAGCAAGGTACTTACCAAAACCTTTCTGCCAAGATAGAAATAGAGAGTCTATTTTATCATGAAATTTCATTCGATAAAATTTGCCATCTTTACTGATTGTTTGCATAATTTTTTTATATAAATCTTTTACACTTAAATAAGAACGATAAAATGCCTTTTCTGGAGCTTCTGAAGCCGGGTTAATATTTTGCCAAAAAATAGCTTTAAAAACTTGTTCGGCATTCCAACCAATAAGGTTATTATCTTTTAAAGTCACAAGAATTATTTCTTTATAACATTTTTCAACATAACTATTAAAAGCATCATAATCATTAATAAAATTAGTAAAATCACTAAATTCTCTGAAACTAGAATGCGTTTTTTTAAATTCTTCCGCTTTGGCTTTTAAATCTATAGCATATGTTTTTAAATATACGGGATTATTGTTAAAAATCGTTATTTGTGCATCTTCAACAAAGTCATCCTCCCCAACTTTTATAAAAACATCTAAACCTTTAATAATCTTAGCAATGTTTTTCTTGGCCTCTTCTAATTCTTTCATGACATTTTGAATACTTTGCCTTTTACTTCTTTGAGATAAAATTGTAAAATCGGCACTGTCATCAAGAGGTTCATATAATTTATTTTTCTTTAAAAAATTATAGGCCTCAATCAAATCCCTATTTCTCCCATTATGCTTAGCATGAAATTCGATAGATTTAGGGGTTAGTCTTTCAAAAGCATTATAAAGGTCATCATAAGTAAATCCTTCCTCTAAATTTAAAATAGCCATTGCTTGTTCTTTAGTCATATTATCACCAACTTGGCATCTATTCTAACATAGTAATTATTTAATGTAAATAAATTTTTTAAGCCATATTATTTAATCTATGTAAGTAACGATTTCTTCTAATTCTTTCTTTTTGGCTCGATAATTTTCCTCTTCTGGATAGCCAATAGCAATGCCAGTAACTAAATCCATGTCATCTAGCCCTAAATATTTAGCAAGGTCATTTCTTGTATAACTAACATCTCGAATCCATAAAGAACCAAGGCCTATATTAGCTGCGGCTAAACAAATATTTTCACCCGCACAACCAATTGATAAATAATCCCCTTCAAACCAGTTAGCATTATTCTCTCTAAAAATTAAAATTAGCACCGGTGCTTCTTTAATTATGCGAATGCTTTCTTGCACACTGGCAGTAGGTATATAGTTTTTTGTAGCATAGCTACTTTCTAACACTTTATCTTTTTGTCTATCTAATTGTTTTTGCATAATTTCCGCAATATCTAACCTTTTATTTTTGAGAACAACAAAATGCCATGGTTGTCTATTTGCGGCCGATGGAGCTAATCTAGCACAATTTAATATGTATTTAATGTCGTCTTCTTTTACTTGTTCTGTTTTAAATTTTCGATTACTTCTTCTTAATTCAATTACTTTATTAAATTCCATTTTTCTACCTCATTTCAATATTATTGTATAATAAATTATTGCCAATAAGCAACAATGTTTTAATAGAACTATGTTTTTTCCAAAAATTATGGTATAATCTTATTCACAAGGGAGTGAATTTGATGAAAGTATTAAAGAAAAATTTACCTAAGGGTGTTAAAAGAGTTTATACCACTTATAAAGGGGTAAAAGTTAAATTAGTACCAATGCCAAAGAAAACAAAAAAGAATAAATAGTCTCTTAGAAATTATTTATTCTTTTTTCATATCTGGTTTTTCTAAAAATTTATCAATGGGAGTATTTAACACAACGGATATCCGATACAAAGTTTCAATAGAGCAACCTACCTCACCTTTTTTAAATTCTAGTCTTCGCGTAAAATCATATGACTTACCTATATCTACCGCTAATTGT
This sequence comes from uncultured Bacilli bacterium, assembly GCA_947626125.1. GTDB lineage: Bacteria > Bacillota_I > Bacilli_A > RF39 > UBA660 > SIG200. Next base: position 5,731 of record CANQRA010000034.1, on the reverse strand, counting down.
TCTTGAGTTATCCCATTAAGTAAACGATATTTTTTAATATTTAAGGAAATATTTTTTCTGATATCATTATCAAATTTAAAGTTTCTTTTATATACTGCCAATTTAATCACCTATTATCATTGTCGCAATAATTGCTTAATTTGTCCGGTAACTATTATGCCCTATATCTTTCTAAATATGCTTTTTTTAGTAACAAATGAAATTCCTTTTTTTTAATAGATTTATATGTTAAAATATATTATAGGAATCGAGGGTTATTATGAAAGGTAAAATTAGAATAGGGTTTATATTCTTTTTAATGGTGATAATGTGGAATCTTTCACAGATTTGTCATGCAGCAACAAGAGATTGTGTTGAATTTACAAATCATCCTTATTATACTCCTATGTATGAATTTGTAGATAGTTTAGATGCTAATTTTGAATATAGTGATATTGAATGGTGTTTAATGGATTATTATCTTGAATTAGATGTTCCTAGTTCAACTCAAAAAGCAAAATTTTGGTATGGATGGCCTGGTAATCATACCTCACTTCCAGATGTAAAATTTGGCGGTTATAACTTTTGTGCTGTACCAGCTTCGGAATTAACTAATTATTGTGATTATACTTTAAGTAATGATAATAGTCATCCAGCTTGTACAGAAGAGGGTTTTGTTCCTTTCAGAATTAATTTTATTAAAGATGGTACAAAATATGTTGGTTGGGGTTGCCATAAAGACAAAGTGGTAGGAGAAAATGTAGAAGATTTTTACATGACCATTCATGAAGGAACAATAATTGATTTATTTGCAGAATTGCAAAAGAAAAACAAAACATATAATGATAATTATAAGTGTGAGATGGGAAGTTCGGATTATAACGAAATAATAGCAAGTTGGACAGACCAAGCAAAATGTAAATTAACTCCTATATTAGATAGAGTGGGAGAATTTACTGTAAATATTAGAAATGAAGATAATAAATTAGTCTACCGTTTTAATTTTGAAGTTACGGGTACCGTTAATATTGAAAGTCTTAATGAAAAATTAGATAAAGAAAATTATGCTTATAAATCCCCCGAAGGATGTAATGAAGATGATTTACTGCAAAAAGATGGTGCTATTTTTTGCCATAATCGCCATAATGATGAACTTACTTGTGATGAGGGTTATAATTTAATACCTGTGGGAGTTAAACTTAGCAATAATATAACTACTGACGTTTATACTTGTCGAAAATCCCTTTATAATGAGCCAACTTCAGAACCTCATGGCCCACGACTTGATTATACGAGTTTGTGTAGTTCTAACAAAGGTGTTAAAAGTGCTGCCAAAATAGTTGGTTATGTTTTATCTATTGGTAAATGGCTCGTTGCATTTATCATTATTATCTTTGGTGTTATTGATTTTTCGAAAGCTGTTATTTCTAGTGATGAGAAAGCCATTAGTAAAGCAGCTTCTAAATTATTAAAAAGATTTATCGCCGGGGTTATCGCGGTTGTTATTCCTACTTTCCCCATCGTTATATTAAATATAATTCAAGTAAGTCAAGGAATTGAGAAAAGTTCTAATTTTGCGGCTTGTACCAAATGTGTTTTTGACCCTTTCAATAGTTGTGATTAATTTGAGGAATATATGGATTTAAAAAGTATTAAAGGAATAGCTTTGGGAACGGAGCAAAAATTAAATAGTTTAGGTATTTATACCATTGAAAATCTAGTTGAATTTTATCCATATCGTTATAATATTCTAAATTTAATTACCATTAATGAAGCTAAGGAAGATGAAAGTTGTACTATTAAAGGAGTTGTAGTTGATGCTCCTAAAGTTCAATATATTAAAAGAAATTTTAATCGGATGACTTTTAAAATTATCACCAATAAACAAATGGTTAATGTTACGATTTTTAATCGAGCATTTTTTAAACAACATTTAACTTTAAATAAAGAAGTAGTTATCACAGGTAAATATAAAAGAATTAATAATAGTTTTATGGCTAGTGACCTTAAATTTAATATAAGTGAAAATAAAATTGAACCAGTATATCATTTAGTAGAGGGTCTTAGTAATAGTCAAATATCTAAATATATAAAAGAAGCTTTAAAGCTAAATTTATATTATGATTACATCCCTACCATTTATACGGAAAAATATCATTTTATTAATAAAGAGGCCGCGGTTAATTTAGTCCATGAACCTAAGAGTATTCAAGATATTAAATCATCTACTTTAAGACTAAAATATGAAGAATTATTTAATTTCATGTTTAAAATTAATTATTTAAAATCAATCAATAAAAAAGTAGAAGGAATTAAAAGAGATTTATCCTCTAATTATTTAAATGAATTTCAAGAACAATTATCTTTTACTCTAACAAAAGACCAGTTAATATGCATGCAAAAAATCTATGAAGATTTAACTAATGCTCCAAGAATGAATCGTTTAATTTTAGGTGATGTGGGAAGTGGTAAAACCATCGTGGCTACTTATGCGATTTATTTAAATTATTTAAGTAAGCATCAAAGTGCTTTAATGGCACCCACTGAAATACTAGCAATGCAACATTACAAAAGTATTCAAGAATTACTTTCCAAGTTTAATATAAAAACGGCTTTACTAACAGGTTCTACCAAGAAAAAAGAAAAAGAGCAAATTATGCTCGATTTACAAGATGGTAAGATTGATTTATTAATTGGAACGCATGCTTTAATAAGTGATAATGTTAAATTTAAATCTTTAGGTTTAGTTATTACAGATGAACAACATCGGTTTGGGGTTGCCCAAAGAAATAATTTAAGCGAAAAAGGACTAGCTCCCGATGTATTGTATTTATCTGCAACACCTATTCCAAGAACTTACGCTTTAACTATTTATGGTGATTTAGATTTATCTTTAATTAAAACGAAACCCACAGGGAGAAAAGAAATTATCACAAAAGTTTATAAAGAAAGTGATATTAAAGAAGTATTATACAAAATGTTGGAGGAATTAAAATTAGGGCATCAAATCTATGTTGTGTCTCCTTTAATTGAAGATAATGATACCCTTGATTTAAAAAGCATTTTTGCTTTAGAAGAAAAATTTAATTTAGCTTTTAAAAATCAAGTTAAAATTGGCATCTTACATGGCAAGTTAAAGAATAGTGAAAAAGAAATAATCATGAATGACTTTAAATCTGGTGAGTTAAAAATATTGATATCCACCACCGTGATTGAAGTTGGGGTTGATGTTCCTAATACGACGATGATTGTCATTTATAATGCGGAAAGATTTGGCCTTGCTACTTTGCACCAACTAAGAGGAAGAGTAGGAAGAAATGATATGCAAAGTTATTGCTACTTAATTAGTAATAAAGATGTGGAAAGATTAAAAGTGTTAGAGGAAAGTAATGATGGCTTTTACATTAGTGAGAAAGATTTTGAAATGCGTGGGGGTGGTGATTTATTTGGAAACAAACAAAGTGGTTCGGCAAATTTTAAAATAGCGAATATTAAAACGGATTATCAAATATTAATGCAAGCAGCCCTAGATACCGAAGATTATATTAATAGTAAATTATATATAGGTAATGTCTATTATGAAAAACTAATCGATGATATTTCATTTATAAATTAAGAAAGAAGGTATAAAAATGTGTACAGCGATTACTTATAAAACAAAGAATAGTTATTTTGGGAGAAATTTAGATTTAGAATATTCTTATCAGGAAAGTGTAACTATAACTCCCAGAAAATATCCATTTAAAATGCGTAATGGTGAAGTAATTGATAATCATTATGCTTTAATTGGGATGGCTTATGTCGTAGATAATTATCCTTTATATTATGATGCCATGAATGAAAAAGGATTAGCTATGGCCGGGTTAAATTTTCCTGGTAATGCTTGTTATCATGAAATAAATAATGATAAAATTAATGTGTCTCCATTTGAATTTATTCCCTATATTTTAACTAAATGTACTAATGTCAAAGAAGCTAAAGAATTACTTGCTAAGATTAATTTAGCTAACATTAATTATAGTGAAAACTTGCCTGCATCTCCTTTGCACTGGCTCATTGCCGATAAAGATGCTTCCATTGTGGTGGAAAGTGTACAAGATGGTTTAAAAATTTATGATAATCCGGTGGGTATTCTTACAAATAATCCTACCTTTGATATGCAATTATTCAATTTAAATAACTATATGCATCTAAGTAAAGAAGCCCCCGTTAATAATTTTGCCAAAGAATTAAATCTTACTACTTATAGTAGGGGAATGGGTGCTCTAGGTTTACCAGGCGATTTATCTAGTCAATCTCGTTTTGTTAAAGCTGCATTTACGAAAATGAATTCTTTAGCAAAAGATGATGAATTATCGAGTATTAATCAATTCTTTCATATCTTAGAATCTGTTTATCAACAACGCGGTTGTGTTCATATGGGTAATAATGAATATGAAATCACGATTTATAGTTCTTGTTGTAATTTAGAAGAAGGTCTGTATTATTATAAAACTTATGATAATAGTGAAATTACCGGTTTAAATATGTATCATGAAGATTTAGAAAGTAATACTCTTAAAAGTTATCCTTTAATTAAAGAAGGCAAAATTAATATGCAAAATTAGTCTAACAATAGGTTAGGCTTTTTCTTTTGTTAAAAATATTTACTTAATTTATAAAATTATTTGCTAGCTATTAACCAGTAAATTATTTAAAATGAGAACAAGAAAAGAGGAAAATTATGAATTTAGGAAAAAACATTATTGAGGGAAGAAAGGAAGCTAAAATATCTCAGGAAGCTTTGGCTGAGTTAATGGGGGTATCCAGGCAAACCATATCTAATTGGGAGCTAGAGGAAACTTATCCTACCTCTGACCAACTAGTTAAACTGGCTAAAATATTTAAGAAAAGTACCGATGAGTTATTAAACTTAAATGTAAAAGATGTTTTCTTAGGCAAAGTTGAAGAGACCACTAAATTAGTTAAAAAACAAATCAAATTTACCAAAATATTATTTATAACCATTTATTTAATAATTTTAGCTATTTTAATATTTATTACCATTCACTTTCTCACTTTAAAAGATTTTACGAAGGAATACCAAGGCACTTTTACTTGTGATATAGCTAATGATAATATGTATAAAGCTATTCAAGTAGACCTTATTATAAATGGAAATAGTAACGAGAATAAAGAAGAAACAGCCGAAAGCCTTAATAAAGACGCCTTTTATAAAGCCTTAATTACAGAAGTTCATCAAAGTGGTTGGCAAGATGAATATTATTTAAACTTGGGTTATTCTTATAAAGAAGCCATTGATTCTTTAAATTATATTAAAAGAGTTATTCTTGACAATGGTGGTACTTGCCGGTAAATTTTGCTGTACTTTTAAAATAATGTGTTATATACTAAAGCTAGGTGGTAAAAATGAAAAAAGGAAGTAAAATTATTGTTATAGTTTTAGTAGCTATTTTAGGTCTTATTGTTTTTGATGCTTTACAAGCAAGAATATTAAAAAACAGTCCTCTTTTAAGTATTAAGAAAGATATACCTAATGGTTATGTTAAAAAAGGTTTATTAATGGATACTTATTTTTGTACGAAAGAAAAAGATCTTGTTACGGTAAGTTGGCATTTAAAAACAACTAAGTTTTATTGTACACCATATGAAATAAAAGAAATAGTTGATAAAACTAATTTAAGTTTCCGTATTTTTAAAATTTTAAGGGCAATTTTTGTAATTTATAGTTTACATGTCTAATAATATCACA
>CANQRA010000033.1 GCA_947626125.1 uncultured Bacilli bacterium | reverse complement strand
CCCCCTCACCTAAGTTTTTTATCTATCTAAAGTTAGCAATCAAGTCATCCCAACTTGATATGTTTATTTGTTCTTGTTTTTCTTTAATATCAAATAAGTTTCTAAAAATTGCTTCTAACACATTTACTACAATGCTATTTCCAGCCATTTTATAAAGTTGTGTTTTGCTTATATCGTTTTTTTCTAAGATTTCATAGTCCGAATCATCAAATCCCATAAGCCTAAAGCATTCTTTTGGTGTCAATTTTCTAATTCTCATATTACTGCATTTCGTTATAAAACTCGATTGTGTAGTCGTGATAGTGATTGACGGGCTTATATCGTGTACTCTACAAGCTTTGTTATAGCCATTAGGGAATGATATATCAGCAATTTGTCCTTCTTTAAATTCATCCGTTATATTTGAATTGATATAGCGCTTAATATTGCCATTTTCGTCTATCATTTTCTTTTCGGTTTCCGTCCAAAGATTGTCGTTAACATTAACTACTACACCAACATCGTTACCACTAGTTTTTAATGTTTGAATCATACCTTTTTGAACAACTCCACGTTTTTGATGTGGTCTATTAATATATACTCCATCGCCTTCTTTAGCTTCAGCGTAGCCCTTTTTAGTTGCTTCATATATCAATATCATTCCTGAATGTTCTTCGCCGGCACCACGAGCAGTTAATGTTGAACTTATATTTTTTTCTGGATCTAAGATATGTTCTAATGGTTTCTGGTACGATTTCCACTTTGCAATACGATTAATTGTTTTGTCGCTTAAATAATATTTTTCATCGACGTCATCTTCTAATAAATCTTTTAATTTTAGTTTTAATTTTTGCCTTATTGGGAATTCAAATTGATGATTATCTATATCTTCCCTTATGTTTACTACGAATATTCTTTCTCTATTTTGTGGGATTCCATAATCTTTTGCGTTTAACACTTTATAGTAATTGTTATAGCCAAAGTGCAACATTGTAGTTATATATTTGTCAAAATTATGCTTATGCTTATCGCATAATACATTTTTTACGTTTTCCCATATAACATATTTTGGCTTTGTATTTCTTACTATTTCTATCGTATTCCACATTAAACTACTACGGGTTCCGCTATTAGCATCCCCCCCCGCTTGTCTTCCAGCAATACTGAAGTCTTGACAAGGCGAGCCATGAAAAACAATATCAATTTCTTTTTTTGCTAGTTCATCAATATCCACTTTAGTGATATCACCTAAGTTCAAAGATTCACTACAATTATGGATCAGTGAATATGCTTTACTTGCATACTTATCAATTTCACAGTAATTAACAAGTTCAAAATCAATATTCAATCTTTCAAGTGCCTTTTCAAAAGCTCCTATACCGCTGAATAGTGATAGTACCTTTAGAATGGGTAAAACCTCCATAATTTTTCTTTAGTTAAACGCTTTTTGGGAATCTCAATTTCTTTTTCTAGTCTTTCTTTTAAAAGATTAATTACTTCTTCTTGAGTTTTATGATTATATTCTGCTATTTTGTCTATTAGCATTAACACATCCCGTTTTTCAAAATCTGGTTGAAACAAATGACGAATACATAACCAATCCCATTTTTTATCTACTTCATCTATTACATTTACGTGTAATGGGCATCTTGCACAATACCATGCTGCTAAATCATCCCTATATGATTCGCCATCCCATTCACGTCCACAAATTCTTTTTCTTTCTGTTATAGTCATATCATCAATCTTTTTTTTAATTCTTTCTGGTTTTTTCATGTTGTTTGCCTCCTATAAAAATGTGTCAATTGTGGTTGGAATATCATTTAACATCTTTTCGTTTGCTTCCTTACAAAACTTTTTCTTAATCTCGAATCCATAACAACTACGATTTAATTCAGCAGCTGCTCTTAGTGTTGAACCACTACCAGCAACAGGGTCAATCACTACGTCGTATGGATCAGTAAATATTTCAATCAATCGTTTTAATAAACCTACCGGCTTTTGTGTTGGATGAATCTTAGGTATATCGGCTCCATCACGTTCCCATTTAAACCAGTTAAAAATCATTTGTCCGTTATTATTAAACTTAGGTAATTTATCTCTATAAAGCACAACAGCGAATTCAGTAGCTCCTACTATTTTCATGTTTGCTTTTAGTACTTGAGCACTGTAATTTTTGATAAACACTAACGGATAACTTTTTTCTAGTCCGTGTTTTTTGCCTTCTCGAATTACAATATCTAATTGTTCAAAAGCACAAAATACTATCATGGCTGCCCCTGGTCCTTTATTTTCTTTCTTTAAATACCTAGTACAAAAATCGAAAAAGTTATTGATTTTAAAATCGTCGTCAGTATCAAAAAATGATGTTCCGGCTAATTCACTTTCGCCGTTTTTATTATCGCCGTCCTTATACCATTGTGGATTACTTGCATAAGCATTATTCCCTAAGTTATAAGGGATATCAGCTATAATCAATTGAGCGTGTGGAATACCATATCTTTTAGCATTTTCGAAGTGGTCGTTAAACAATTGAATCTTAATTTGTCTATCTCTTTTTTGATATTGTTGTTTGTTAGATTCTTGTTGCTCTAAACTTTGTTGTGTATCCCCCCCCGATAGATTATTGCTTGCCATGTTGTTATCTTGTTCTACGGGTTCTAATGATTCATCTTCTAGAATATTTTTTTCAGTGTTATAAATCATAATCTTTACGCTTCCGCCTTTTCTTTTGTTTCTGTGTCGTCGTCAGAATCTTCACTTGTTGATTCCGCACCGCCACCTAATGCTAATTTTTGGCATTTATATTCAAAATCGTTTACATCAGCTGGATATGAACTTAACTTATCAAACAGATATGCAGCTCCGTCGATTAATGTGCTTTCAAAAAATAAAATGTAACCACTAAGTGAATTAATGCTATATAAAGTTTTTGTTGTTGTTTCTACAAATTCATGTATTATTTGTGCTATCTTTTCGCCATCTGGTAACTTTTTAATATCATTTTCATCGTTCAAATTGATTAAAGATGTAGTTACTTTTGGAATGTTAAAATTTCTTTCTTGAATTTTTGAAAATTCACTGCTATTAACAAATTCTACTACCGCTTCAGCTTTATCTTTGTATACCTCTATAAAGTGTGAGACTTTATTAATAGTTTTTTCTCTTAAGTCTTGCATAAGTTCCTCAGCTGTTTTTTTGTTTTCGTTTTCTTTCATAGTTTTCTTGTTGCTCCTTTTCTAGTTTTTTTTCTTTAAAAAACGTTTGTTCTAGAATATCGTCTTTGATATCCGAATTAATTTCTATTTTTCCTTGTGCAGTGAAAATCTCTACTTTACTGCATAAGATTGTTACACTTCCATCGGCTCTTGATATAAAACTGCCTTCTAGTGCTAATTTTGAGTTTTCTTTTGTGATAAATAATTTTTTTGCAAAATCTTGAAAAGCCATACACATAAATGACATATTGTCTTTAGTTACTAATTTAAAATTAATTGCAAACAAATTAGATTTCGTTTTCCATAATCTTGATTTACTAGCTAAATAGCCTACTATAAACACATAATTTCTCATGGTTTTTCAATTGCTATCATATAGTGAATGCTTCCATCGTTAAGTAAATCGATAATAGGCAATATTTTCACTACATCAAAATCTTTGTATTTCCAAAATGTAGTACGACATCTGCCATATACTTTTAGCACGATATCGTTTTTAATATCCATTTTTACTAATAAAGTGTTTTCTACCTTACAATCCTTAAGTTTCATGCTTTGCTCCTTTCTTTTCTTAGATATAATTTTTAAAAAAATATAATTATAACTACTTATTTTTTTTGTTTTGAAAATACAAGATTAATAACTCAATAAGTACAAATATAATAAATAGAGAACCTACTAAAATAATTCCTAATAAGTGCTTACTTATAAAAGCGATATTGTACATTGAAAATCATCTCCCTAGTAAATCAAATAATTATTTAGTTTATTAATTTTTAAGCCAGTCAATTTGACTTAAATCAATAACATCATCAAGTTCACTTTCGTTATTTTCTTTATCGTTTTCTTTTTCTTTGTCTTTAGAAAAGTTATTAAGTAAGACAGTGTCAATATATCTAATTGACTTGTAATTGTTGTTATTAGAGCTCTTAGTCAATGTAATTGCATTTTGAATATCTGAATAACTGTAATTATCAATCCATGAATCAATAACGTTACATTCCATTTGAGATAATGGCCTTTTAAAATAATTTTCTACTAAAGCAAAGACATCCGAGTTTCTTTTTTCTTTTTCTATTTTCTTTTTTTCTTCTTTTTTATTATTACTAATCTTATCTAATCTATCCTTATCTAACCTATCCTTACCTGTGTATACATCATGTATACATGGCAATTTATAGGCTTTATTTTTGTCTAATTCTAACTGTTGAATTACTTCTTGATATTTCGATGGTGTATACCTATCGTTTTGAATATAATTGTTTATTTTCCAGTGTTTGATTACGATTAATGAATCCTCCATTTCAATTACAAACTTTTTTACTATTAATAAACGCATATCATCGTTTTTAGCTCCTATAAGTCTCATAATTGATTTTGGATTGTTAACTACTCCATCATCATCGGCTCTCATTCCTAGATGAAAATATAAACATTGAGCGGATATTGGCATTTCTAAAAATGCATCACTATTAATTATTGATTTTGCAAACATTCTACGTTCCGCCATTTTTACTACTACACTCCTATCCTAAATCAAATTTAACTTGCATAAAGTTCTCGTTCGAAAATGCATAATCTCTTGCTTTTTTAGTGATTTTGGCAATCTTTTTAATACGAGCCATCATTTCCCTATAGAATTCAATTGCTTCAGTTTTTGTTGCTGGATAATAATATCCACGATGGTTTGAACATGAACATATAATCAATCCGTTTTCTCTAAGCAAATGAATTCGTTGTCTAATCGTTCTTTCATCAAGGCCAGTAATAAACGATAGTTCGTTTTTAGTGATTGCATTTTCTTTACCATATCTAATGCTAGATATAATTTTTTGGTCGTTTTTTGTAAAATCATTAAAATTAAGCATTTCGTTATTTTCCATTTTTTTGTCATTCCTTTCTTTTTGATTTTTTGTTTATCTCACATCTTTGTAAGTTTTTCTATGAATTATGCGTTCAATTATTCGAGTTTCGACATTATATTCATCAGCTAATTGCATAATTGTATAAACTCGAGGTATATATTTTTTTCTAATTTCCCTAACTTGTTCATCAGTAAGTTTTCGTTGTGGCATTCTTACTTTTGAATAAGCTCTTGCTTGTTTTGACGTAACTTTTACCCATTGCAAATTATCGGCTCTATTATTTCTTGGATTTCCATCGATATGGATCACTCTATTGTATCCGTTAGGATTATCGACAAATGCTTCAGCCACTAAATACTTAACTTGACCATATATTTGATGTGGTTCTTTATGATAAGTGTCTATATATGTTTCGCCTTTACTTTTTTTAAAATAGCACTTTAAAAGAATTCCTTGACTATTAGTAACTCTGCCATAATTTGATATTCTATAGTCGCCTATTTCTTTCCATTGCTCTTGTCTATAATCTATTGTTGTGTCGCACATAAGTTTTTGTTTCTTTCTTCCACATAGAAGCCTAGATATCTATAAAACGTGCCACGTGTCATATTGCATAACTTGCAAGCTTCTCTATTTTTCAATTCATGATTTAAAAATTGAGATGCTACCTCTTCAAAATTGCTAGGTAATGTGATTTTAGGTCTACCAAACTTAACGCCTTTAGCCTTAGCAACCTTAATACCCTCAGCTTGTCGTTGTTTCAATGCTTCTCTTTCTTGTTGGGCAACAAAACTAAGAATTTGCAAAACGATATTGCTAATAAACTTACCTATCAAACCTTTGGTTTCGTCTCCCCCCCCGCTAGTATCAAGCAAGGGCATATCGATAACTTTAATATCGGCTCCGATGGTTTTGGTGATTCTAGTCCATTCTTCGATAATCATATCGTAGTCTCTACCTAATCTATCGATAGACTTAATAATTAATAAATCGCCTTTTTTAAGTTTCTTAATAAGTTTTTTATAGTTAGTTCTATTAAAGTTTTTACCGCTCATTTTGTCGGCGTATATGTATTTGTCGCTATCGACTAATGGGCTAACCTCTACAATTTGCCTATCAAGATTCTGTTCTCTAGTACTAACGCGTACATATGCATAAGTCGCCATTTCGTATCTCTCGCTCCTTTCTATTTTTTGATTTTTGATTGATTTTAGCCCGATAGAGCGATGTTTGCTATTTTTAGGTGTAATTACTAGCCCTTAATAGTTTCGTTTCTCTACGGGCTTTATTTTGATTATTTTTAAAATAGTAAATCATTTTCATCAAACTCAAATTCTTTTGGTTCCTCTTCTTCTTTTTTAAGCCCTTTTGGCTTTGCAGCTTTCTTTGGCTTATTGAAAAATGAGATTTCGTTTACTACAAGTACAGTTTCAGAGATTTTAGTTCCGTTTTTAGTTTCATATTGATTTTGAGCAATTCGGCCGGATAAACCTAATCTATCGCCTTGATTACATCTATCAGCTATAAAGTCGGCGTTATTTCCAAATGTAATGCATTTAATAAAATCCGTTTTTTCTTTATCTCTTCCAACTGCCATATCAAAGTAACAATAGGAATTATTACTAGAATTAATTCTCTTTTCCGGTGCTTTAACTAATCGTCCTATGATAGTAAAAGTATTTAAATCTTTCATAAGTTTTTATATTAATAATCTAAATCTAAGTTTTGTTGTTCTTGATAGTCTTCTTCATCAAGTTCTAATTTTTGAGTTTGAGTTTGAGTTTCAGTTTCTACTACGTTTCTAGTAGCTTCTTCAAAAGTAACTTTTGGTGTATAAACTTGTTTTTCTTTTGGTTCTTTTGTTTCCTTAGTTTCTTTTGTAGTTTCTTTTGCTTCATCTTGAGGTGTAATAGGTTCATCAGCTTGTAATGGTTCTTCCGTTGGTTCATCTATTGGATTATCTACATATTCTGGTGTTAAGTCTTCTTTAATCATTGCACCATCTCTTGTAAACAAATTAATCATTTCAGTTGACATAGGGCCCCATTTACTAATTAATTGACGTAACATTGTTTTTCTTGCCATTGCGTCAAAATCTTTTGACCAAAATGTGTATTGAGTTCCACGTTCTAAATCTCTTCTATAACCTTGTGAATACTTTAAAGCATGTGCTTTCATTTGTTTTTTAGACCAGTACATAGGTTTAAAGAATCCGTTTGCTAATTCAAAACATGCATAGTATCCGATGGTTTCAGCGCTTTCTCTCTTTTCAAAATCTTGAATTAAATTTACTTTGATTTTTTCATTAAGTGGATCCCAGTATTCAAGTTCGCCCTCTTTAATTTCTAAAACATTTAATCTAGTATAATTATTAGTATTAAGTGCAAATTTAACATAACCTTTATAACCTACTACTAATACTGCAATTTTTCCTCGATTCTTATCATCAAATGGAATTACGCTTGCTTGGCCAAAAGCAGAATTGACTTCTAGATTTAACATGTGAGCTGCTAAAGCTGCAGTTACAATTGATAGATTGTCACAACCTTGCAATTGTGGATTCGTATTAACTAGAGTAATAACGTTAGTTGCAAAATGATTTCTAATATCTGGGTCCTTAATAGTGTTAGTAAGTGATTTTTGAACTGCATCAGAGTTAATAAACTTTGACATTGATTCTTGTGTTTTTCTAGGTGCTAATGAATTATTAATTTTACCGATAAGTTGAGCCATAATTTAGTTTTCCCCCTTTAGTGTTTCATTTATTAATTGGCTATCTTTTATTTGAACGAAGCGGATTTTGTTTACTGCTAAAAAGTCTTGTAATTCTTCCACTTGTTTTTTAGTTGCTTCAATAGCAAATGCTAATTTGTATTTTTTACTGTCTTCCTTTTCGATAGCACTATCTACTTTATGTTTTGTAACTAATGTATCAAGTGCTTTTTCAGTTTCTCTATAATTAGTAATAGTTTTATTTAAATCAAAACAATTAATGTAATAACTTAATGCATATGCATATTTAGTTTCATCTAAGATAACTGATTGTAATATTTGAATATCATCTTCAATTTTATTAATCTTAGTTTCCATAGAGTTTTTAATTTCTTTATCAGTAGTAGTTTTATTTAAAAATGATTCTTCATAGATATAATTAAATAAAGTATCTACTGGAATATAACTTGGCTTTTCTATTGAATCGAAAATTGATTTAACATAATCTAAACGTTCATTTTTTCGCTTTTCATCAAAAGCTTTTAATTGACTATCGATATTTTCAATCGCTGTATCAAATGTTTTGGCAAGGTCTTGGAATTGACTTTCGCCTACGTTGAATTGTGCTAGGATTTCCTTTTTTATTTCCTTTCTTTCGGTGTCAATTTGTGTTCTCTTTTTTCTAAGTGAAGCTAAGATTTTTTTCATTTCGGATATCTCAGTTTCATTTACAATCTCTAAGTTTTCATATTTTTTAACATAGTTTGTGATTGCTTCTTTAATTAGTTGATAGTTAACTACTACCAAACTAGCATTGTTATACGTGCAATCAATAGGTGGTATAACTGTTAATTCGTTATTTTCAATTTCGTTAATTTCTTTTTCTTGCATTTTTAAATTAATCGTCCTTTCCTTTTTCTAGTAATTTTTCTAATGCTTTTTTATCGTCTACGTTCATTTTTGCTTTTCCGATTTTTCTTTCATCTATACCTAAAACTAATTTATTGCATTTTAAATCACGGATATAAATGTTTCCCGTTTTAGCAATGCAATCACTCATGTAGATATCCCCAAAATCGCTTACGTTTTCATCTTGAAAAATCGTATAGTTTACTCTTTGTGAGTGTTGGTATAAATCTTTGCCTACACTTTCATAGCACATATAGAGATTTTTAGGTGCTTTTAGATATCGGATATAAACATCGCCATCGACGTCTGAAAAATCTAAATCATCGATAACTACATCATGATTACGATCAGTAAAATTATTCACAATAATGTCTCTCAAATCATTGATAGTTAAACGATGTCTTTTTAACTCTTCTATTAATTCTTTTTTAGTTCTTTCTTCTTTGTGTCTTCCCATACTACTTTTAGATACTTCCTTTACTACTTTTTAGTTTTTTATTGCATAATTAACAATGGTGGTCTTTTATTTGTTTTAACATGTTCTTGATAGAAATTTTTTTCTTCGTTAATCAAATAATCGATATCGTCTTGAACGTCGTTTCTATCTACATATAATGCTTTTCTTACGATATAGTCCGACCCATAAATTAATTCGACTAATAGGATTCCAAATTCAGCGTTTGTTGTGTACATTTCTTGTAATACTTGAATGTAGTAATTATTTGGAATCTTATTGTCTTTCCACTCTTCTTTTTTGTAAGTTTTAATTATCTCAGCTGTTTTTACTTCTACAATACCTAATCTATTATTGTTTTCGGTGTCTCTAACCACAAAATCCGGTGTAGATGCGATAAATTGGTTTTCAGAATCATAATACATAATTCTTTGATTCTTTTTAGGTTTGAATTCAAGTTGGTATTGTGTGTTATAAATCATAAACAATTTCATGATATGCTCTTCCGCTAATTTACCGCGTACAACGTATGGTTTGTCGCCGATGTCTTTATACTCAGCTTTGCCAGTTAATAACTGCCATGCTTCAGTGTTTGTTAGATATGGATTTTTACCTAAGATGGCGGAAGCCATTGTTCCGGTAATTTTCCCTTTTCTAAAATCTAGCCATTCAGCTTCAGTATCGAAAACTTTAAATTCATTCTTGATGCTTTTCATCTTTTTCTTGATTATTACTAATTAATTTAGTAAATAAGTTAATTTCTTCTTCTCTAGTTCTTTTTAAAAACATAATACAAAATAAATTAGAGTTAACAGCGTTTTGATAAAATGGGCAAACTGCATCGCTTCCATATGCTTTGATTAAATCAGCTTTAAGTTGCTTTGCTTTCTTTTCACCAATTTCAAGATAAGTAACAATATCTTTTGTGGTCCAATATGTTTTTGATAATATCTTTTGTTTATTCTCTAGAGCGTTGTTCATTATTTAACTTTGCTTCCCCTTTCTTTTTAAGCCAGCGAAGTCTATATAAGTTTTGTCTGTCTTTGTCGTATATTCTTTGTCTACCTAATTTAACTGCTGGATCAGTTCTTAATTGTTCAAGTTCTTGTCTTTCTTTTTCAGTTAGCATTTTTTAAAAGTCCTTTCTTATTATTTATTAAAGTGATTCGGATATGATTTCAACATCGTTTTCTTGTTGTATTTCGTATGCTTTTTCCATTAATAAAACGATTTCTTTTCTTGCTTCTTCGTCGTTGGTGTAATCAAATTCGCTGATGTAGCCACTACTACTGATATGCCAATAGTTTCCGCTACCTTTTTCTACGTTGCCGACAAACTTACAAATAATCTTTTTTAAAGTTTCGTTTTCTCTTGCTAGGCTTGATTTGTCAATACTACATTGCATATATCTATCAGTAAGTTCATCAAGTCCGTTTTTAAGTTCTTTGTTTTCTTCTTTTAAATCTTCAAATTCTTTAATAAAATAAGCTTCAAGTGTTTTTTCCATGTTTCAATTTTTCCTTTCTTTATTTGATTTTTTTTTACCTTTAAGCCCTATGGAGTGGCTACAATCTATTATGTTTTATGTTTAATTTATAAAAGATATCGTCAGTTAATCTTTTGCTTGAATCAATTCTAACTGCTTTATTTTGCGCTTCGCATGTCAATAGGAGGTGATTTTGTAGCCACTTTATAAGGCTCAAAAGTAAATTGTTGGTTGTAGTAATGTGCAACTATTCGCGCACTAAAAAATACTTGTAAATGTCGTTACAATCAATGTTTAATAAATCTGTTAACTTTGCTATTTCATCCACGTTAAACATGCTTTTAGAATTCATTTTCTTTGAAAATGTTTCTTTGGTTAAACCGATTTTTTTAGCAACATCTCTTTCGGTAAAGCCTTTTGTTACGATTAAACCTCTTAACGCTCTATGATTAAAAGTCATTATCTATCTACACTCCTTTCTATTTTGTGGTCACTTTGTACAACCACCTAAAGTTTATATCTAAAATTAAAAGTTGTCAATAAAAAAGTTGCATAATTTTACTATTTTTTTTAAAAAACTTTTAATGTGGTTGACTTTTTATCTTTTTTTTTATATTATTATAGCGGGGGTAATGATAATGAAAATTGCATCATGTGGCGATAGAATTAAGCTTGCTTTAAGGATAAGGGGCTTTAAAAATATCGAGTTAGCAAATCATTTAGGGGTTGATAAATCGCTAATCACAAAATACATTAACAACGCTTTTTCGCCTAAGCAAGACAAAATCGTTTTAATGGCTGATTTTTTGAATGTAGACCCCGTATGGCTGATGGGCTACGATGTTCCAATGGATAGAGTAGTCACTGAGCAAATAAAAGATAGCGACAATGATTTACTTGTTGCTTCAATTGAAAAACTTACTGATGAACAAAAAGAATTAATCAAGTCAATGATTAATCAATTTACAAAAGCTGATAAATAAATTTAATTTTCAATTTTATTTGACAAAAATCGACAAGGTAATAATGTTATTATTTTTTCATGAAAATGGAGGGATAATAACTGTATGAAAAAATTTAAAGTAATTAAAACTAAAGATTTACCAGAAAATGTAGTTTATATTGTAGATTACAAAAGATTTATTATTTTTATTAATGTTAAGTAGTAAAAAAATAGAGCGTGTGGCAATCACGCTCTAAATCAAGATTTTGCAAAAGAATTATTAATTTTAATTGTTTATGATTTATAACACTAATATCACATGAATGAATATATTATATTAATAAAAGCCTTTTGCGTATATATTATATAATAAAAAAATATTAAAAACAACACTAAAAAAATCACATGGAAGGAATGAATTTAAAAAATGGCAAAATCACACTATAAGGGAGTTTATTTAAACAAAACAAATGGGATGTATTATTACGCTACACGTGTTAAAACATCGACTGGCGATTTTAAAAGCGTCAAAAGCAAAAGCATATATAAAAATGCAATCTTATGTTATGCTGATTTACAAAAATTAAAATCTACTATCTTTGATGAGCCTTTAGACGTTAAAGAATCATCAAGTAAGACTAAAAAGCCTTTAATTAAAAATAATATTATAAATAGTACTAGTAATAATAACTATAATTCTAGTAGTTTATATTGTTTAGGTAGTGAATTACTTAGTATTTATAATAAAACTAAGCGAGCAAATACTTATATTGGTAAAAAGCAAGCTTTAAATATTATTTATAATTATTTTGGTAAAGATAAAGTTATAAGTGATATTAATTCAAATGATATTATTGACTTTATAGCATATCTTACTAGTAAAAATCTAACAATTACTGATAAAGTTATATCTACTTTAAAACAATTAATTGACCGCGCTTTTTACTCAAGTTACATAACGCAACAACAATTTGGCGCTTTTAAGCTTGATTTAGCAACATTTAACGCTAGTAGTATTGTTAATCATAACAAACGCGAAAAAACGTTCTACACGCTTGAAGAATATCAAAAATTGCAAAATGTAATTGATAATGATTTTGATAAACTTATTTTCGATGTTCTTTTTTATGGCGGTTTCAGAATAAGCGAGTTTTTAGCAATTCAATTTAAAGATTTAGATGCTGAAAATCATGCAATTAAAATTAATAAGCAACTCAATACTACTCATGATGGATTCGCACCAGTAAAAAACAAAAATGGCAATCGCACTACAATCATTAATAAAGCGGTTTTCAATCATTTATACGATTACTGTACAAAAAACGGATTACTTGAAAACGATATTATTTTCGACGTTAGTAGACAAAACATCGCTAGAAAAGTAGGTATTTATGCTAAACTTGCGAATATTCCATATCTAAATGTTCATGGTTTCCGTCATTCTTGTTGTAGTTATTTGTTTCAAGTTTATATCAAAAACAATATGGTGCCTAATTTTCAATTCATAGCCTCTCAATTAGGCGATTCGGTTGCGATGGTTCAAGCTACATATTCGCACCTTTACGAATCCGAAAACGAAAAAATGCAAGACTTGATTTAATATATAAATTGTGTTATTATATACAATCATGGAAGTGCAGATAACAGCTCCGTATTTATCTATGAATTGTTACAGCAATTCATAGATTTTTTTATAAAAAGAATAGTCCATCATGATAATTTTTAACTAATTTTTATACCTAATTTTATACCGATTTTATACTTTATATTGAAAAAAGCCCTAAAACTAGGACTTTTAGAAAATATGTTCTATTATTAAACAAATCGCTAATTACTCATTGCAACCATTTTCTGTACAAAATCCAATACTAGATGTATCTTTTGGA
>CANQRA010000032.1 GCA_947626125.1 uncultured Bacilli bacterium | reverse complement strand
GATTACACTTCGTGGGTTGTGTATTCAGATGGCAAAATGTTCAACTACAGTCTGAGCGGCTACAATTCAGTTCGCCCGGTCTTCTGTCTTGAGTCCGATAAAGCGAAAATTAGTTCGGGTAAGGGAACTGTGGACTCACCGTTCGTAATTGAAGAAGCGTAAAATTTTAATTTCCAAGTTTTTTTCTTTTTATGGTTTATTAGACCAATTGTATAAAAAATAGTTAATTTAGCCATAATGTATTTGAAAGGTAAGATTATGGCAAGATATAAAGTAGATATAACAGGTATTAATACAAGTGAATTAGAAGTTTTGGATAAAAGTACTACTGATAAATTATTTCAAAGATATCATGAAGGTGATGTCAAAGCAAAAGAAGAATTAATTAATGGTAATTTAAGATTAGTATTGTCCACTTTACAAAGATTTAGTAATAGTAAATATAATATGGACGATTTATTTCAAGTTGGGGTAATTGGCTTAATTAAAGCTATTGAAAATTTTGATACCTCCCTTAATTTACGCTTATCAACTTATGCTGTGCCTTTAATTATGGGGGAGGTTAAAAGATATATTAGAGATAATACTCAAGTAAGAGTCAGCAGGAGTATTAAAGATTTAGCTTATAAGATTATTCGTTTTCAAGATGAATATTTAAGTATGAATGGAACCCTTCCTTCTAATGAAGAAATTGCTAAGTATTTTAATATTTCGGAATATGAAATATCTTATGCCCTAGATTCTTTAAAAGATGCCATGAGTATTTTTGAACCTATTTATAATGATGGGGGAGATACTATTTACTTATCTGACCAAATCGCGGATACTAAAGATTTAGCCAGTGATAAAGATATGCTCATTTCTTTAAGAAAAGCTTTACAAAAAATAAAGACAAGAGAAAAAGAAATATTAATATCTCGTTTTATTGTTGGTAAAACCCAAATGGAAATCGCGGATTCCTTAGGTATATCGCAAGCCCAAGTATCAAGGATTGAAAAAAATGCCATTGAAAATGTGCGAAAACTAATTAAATAACACATATACTTTATTAGGTGAATTTATGTTATTAAGTGATTTACAAACTAAAGATATAATTAATGTCAAAGATGGTAATAATTTAGGCCGCATCATTGATGCTAAAATAGATAATACGGGAAAAATCATTTATTTTGTTTCCGAACCCAAAAAATTAATGCGGAGAGTTACCAGAGGTGGCGATGTTTCTTTTAATTTTGAAAAAATTAAGAAAATTGGGGAAGATGTTATCTTAGTAGATTTAAGTTAAAATGTATGATATAATGGTATCGTGATTTTATGAAGATGAAAGTTTTTTTAATTTCCTTAATTTTTTTAGCCATTGATATTATAACGAAATTAATCGCTAATTTTTATTTGGAATTAAATACATCTATTAAAATTATTAATAATTTTTTCTATTTAACAAAAGTCTATAATTATGGAGCTTCTTGGAGTATTCTTTCAGGTAAACAAATATTTCTTATTTTGCTTACTCTTGTTATGTTAGTAATTTTATTCTTTTATGAAAAAAGGTTTCAACATAATAAAAGAAATACTTTCGTTTTTAGTATGTTATATGGGGGTATTATAGGTAATTTATTAAATAGAATAATATATGGTTATGTTATTGATTTTTTAGACTTTAAAATATTTGGTTATGATTTTCCCGTTTTTAACTTTGCCGATATTTTTATTGTTTTAGGAATTTTTTCCCTTATTATAGCCATATGGAAAAAGGAAGATGAATGTGTTATTAAAAGTAGAAGATAGTCATATGAGAATTGATAAATATTTAAGTGATAATACTTCTTATAGCAGGGAAATGATTACCAAGATGCTTAAAGAAGGGTATATCTTAGTCAATAATATAAAAGTTAAACCTAGTTATCAAGTGAAAGAAAATGATGAAATCAGTCTTGATGAATCGTATAAAGGTCATGATGATATTTTGCCTACTGAAATGGAAATCCCCATTGTTTATGAAGATGAGCATTTAATGGTTATTGATAAACCAAGTGGGTTAGTTGTTCATCCTGGGAATGGTCATTATGATAATACTTTAGTAAACGGCTTAAAATATTACACAACTAGTTTAAGTGATATTGGGGGAGATGAAAGAGTAGGAATTGTTCATCGTTTAGATAAAGATACTTCGGGGTTAATGCTTGTTGCTAAAACTAATGAAGCCCATCTTATTTTAGCGGATGACTTTAAACATAAAAGAGTTAAAAGAGAATATGTTGCTTTATTAATTGGTAATTTTCCGAGTAGTACCGCAACGATTGATGCACCTATAGGTAGAAGTAAAAAGAATTTTAATAAAATGGAAGTTATGAGTGGTGGTAAGAGTGCTCGGACTCATTTAAAAGTCTTAAAAAGATATGATGGTTATACTTTGGTTAGTCTCATTCTTGATACAGGAAGAACCCATCAAATAAGAGTTCATTTATCTTATATTGGTTATCCTATTTATAATGACCCGGTTTATCAAAATAAGAAAACCACCGCCTTTGGGCAATTTCTACATTCACGGCATCTGGAGTTTATTCATCCCATAACGAAAGAAAAAATGTCCTTTGACAGTGACATTCCTTCTGAATTTCAAGAATTTTTAAATAACTTAGAAATAAAATAAATTAAATTAACATTAAAATATTAGAAAAAACAAATACGGTTAAGAAAAAGTAAGGAAGACTAAGTACTTGGTAATGGCCCATAAGCGCTTTAATTTTTCTAACTAAGAAAAATGCCCCAATCATCAATGTAAAGCTAAGTAAAACATTGTAAAGGATATAATTTTGCATACTGCACATAATTGTCAATAAAAATATTAAAATATAATTAAGACATAATAAGAATGTTAAGTCTTTATCTAACTTTTCTTGCCAAACAATTTTACATATAGGTATAGTAATATAAATTATAACCGCCATGTAAATTAAAAAAAATATATTCATTATTATTCACCCTTTACTAATATTATGATTTGGGTTAAAATAATATGAAAGGAGTCAAAATGAATACTTTAATAAACGAAAAAGATGAAATGATTATGAAATTAGTTCATTATTTTGTCACGGAAGAAGACTATACCCCCATTAATGTTCAAGGGGCTAAAGATGAAATATGGTTAGAAAATTTAAATGCTCCTTATAAAATCATTCGCATTAATTCTAAATATATTCATAATAATGAACAATTAGATTATGATATATTTCGCATGAAATATGTAGTAAAACAAATAAAAAAGAAAACATTATCTTTTAAAATGAATGTTTTAAATATTTGCCTTGATTTAGGTAATGCGGTAAAAATAGATGAAGAAGAGAGAACCATTAAAACTTTAAGTGTTAATAATATTAATGATTTTAAAAAGAATAATTTAATAGAAAAGTTTTATCCCAAAGTTAAAAATATGATTTTTAAAAAGAATGATAACTTAATGCAAGGTTTTGATGAATTTTTACATATTACTGATGATATTAATAATAAGACGGAAAAAGAAAATCAAAAATATGAAGATGTATTTAAACCTAAGAAAATTATTGTTACCAAAATATTAATTCTTATTTGTGTCTTTATGTATTTAGTAACTTTATTTATAGGAGATAATTTTGATAATGCTTTAGTTTTATTAGGGGCTAATAATCGAGATTTAGTTTTAAATGGGGAAGTATTCCGTTTAATTGCTTCCGCTTTCTTACATGGTAATTTAATTCATTTAATAGTTAATATGTATTCTTTATGGATTATTGGTAGTCAAGTTGAAAATTATATTGGCCGTTGGAAGTTCTTAGTTATTTATTTACTTAGTGCTTTAATGGGTAGTCTAATGAGTATTGTTTTCTTAGATGAGTATAGCTTATCCATTGGTGCTAGTGGAGCAATCTTTGGGTTAATGGGTTCGTTACTATATTTTGGTTATCATTATCGTCTTTATTTATCAAGAACGCTTACTAGTCAAATCATTCCGATTATTATCATTAATCTTATTTTAGGATTTGCGTTAAATGGCATCGATAATGCTTGTCATATTGGTGGTTTAATTGGCGGTTATTTTGCTACCATGATTGTGGGAATTAAATATAAAAGTAATAAAAGAGAAACCATTAATGGTCTAATTGTTTATTTGATTCTTGCTGTCTTCTTAGTCTATGCTGCCCTTAAATTAGTTTAATTTAGTTATAAGCCCTTTCACTTTAAGATATTTCGCATATCTTATGAGTGAAGGGGATTTTTATAGTGAGTGTTACATTAATAAAAAATATTAAGAACCCAGTTTTAAAAAAGAAAGTTCACTATTTAACTGGCGATTTTCTAACGAGAAGTAAAGATGGCCATAAGGGTATGGATATGATAGGCAAAAATAAATCTATCGATGATGTAATTGCTATTGAAGATGGCGTAGTCATAACTTCTAAATATTCAGCTTCGGGTGGCTATTTTGTCGAAATTAAACATGCAAATGAATTAATTACTCGTTATTTACATATGAAAAAGGGTAGTATTAAAGTTAAGAAAAATGACCTAGTTAAAAAAGGGGATATCTTAGGAACCATGGGTAATACAGGTAATTCCACCGGTGCCCATTTACACTTTGCAGTTTATGATAAAAAGAGAACACCTCTAGATCCACTTCCATACCTCCAAGGTAAACTAAATTTTGTTTCCGATTATTTCCAACTTTTCATAAAAGGAGTGCAAACTTCTCTAAATGTGGCCGTAGATGGCATTCCAGGGCCCAAGACTTTAAGCAAAACCATCACTATTTCATCTAGTATCAATTCTAAACACCCAGTTGTAAGATATATTCAAACTTATTTAAAAGAACTAGGTTATAGTGAAGTAGGAGCAGTCGATGGTATTGCGGGTCCTAAATTTACCAAAGCTATCAAACATTTTCAAAAAGATAATGGCTGTGTGGTTGATGGTGTTATTACCAAACAAAATAAAACATGGAAAAAATTACTCAAATTACTTTAAGGCAATGAATTATTCATTGCCTTTTTATATTGCTTAGATGGCCATTTTATGCTATTGATAAATTCTAGGAAAAAAGTTATAATTTTCCTAGAGAAAGAAAATTAATTAGAACTTAAATAATAAGATATTGTAAAACTTAAAATAGTTATTATAATACTAAGAAGGCTCATTTCTCCGGGATAAATAAATAAAATAGAGGAAATGATAAAACCAATGATAGCACTATAAGTATAACGGAAGTGATTTTTAAGTAAATAATTTATAAGTTTTAAAATAAAATAAGCACTTATTAATAAACTAATGATAAAAGGGATAAACTTAATTAATAATTTTAAGGTTATTAAATAAGGATTAGCTATGATATTTAAGAAATATTTATAAACGCCTAAAAGCATTAATAGAGAAGCTCCACTTATGCCCGGGACTATTTTGCCAAAGGCATAAAAGATACCTGCTAAAATCATTTGGATAGTACTAGGGTTACTGGTACTATTTTTTAGACTATTTTGAATAATATATAAAATTAAGCCCAAGATAAAAGCGATGATAAAAGGTATAAAAGCAATACCTTTCTGGCTTTTATTTTTTATTTCCTGAATTAAATAAGGAAGACACCCTAAAATTAAACCAATGAAAACATAAGAAATAAACATTAATTTATAATTAAGTAAATATAATATTATTTTACTAAATAAAAAAATACTTAAGGCTATGCCTAAAAGGAGGGGAGTAAGATATAAAAAATTATTTTTTATATCTTGTTTAAAATTAATAATTTTTTCGACTAAATTATCATATATACCCAAAATCGTGGCTAAAACTCCTCCAGATACTCCAGGAATAATAAAACCTAAACCAATAATAATACCATAAATAAAATTACGTAAAATCATTAAAAATCCCTCTTATTAATATGTATTATTATTTTTTCTATGTTATACTTTTAATTAAGAGGTCATTATGAAAAAAATAAAAATTTTTATTATTATTTTGTTTGTTTTATTATTAATTCCCTTAGTTATAAATGGGATAGTTATTTTGAGTACCAAGAAATATATTAAAGATGAGGTAAATAATCATTATGATATAGCTATGGTTTTAGGTTGTGGAATTAAAAACAATCAACCGACACCGATGTTAAAAGATCGTTTGGATGCGGCGATTAAATTATATGAAGAGGGAATGGTGAATAATATTTTAATCACGGGTGATGAACATGATAATTATAGTGAGATTAAAGTTATGAAAGAATATTTATTAAATAATAATATAGAGGAAGATATAATTATTGAAGATAAAAATGGTTATAATACGGGTGCTAGTATCGAAAATTATAAACATAATTTTGCGGATAAAACAGTAATCATAATTACCCAAAAATATCATATGTATAGAGCTTTATACATTGCCAATCATTACGATATAAAATATATAGGCTATCTTGCCAAAGAGGTTAATTATCGGGGACAATTATTTAGAAGTTTAAGGGAAATCTTAGCTCGCTCTAAAGATTTTCTCAAATATCTATAAAAAAAGAAGGCTTATTTTTCGCCTTCTTCTAACATTTTGGTTATAAATAAACCATATCCACTTTGCGGTTTATCAACAATTACATGGGTAACAACCCCGACAATTTTATTGTTTTGCACAATTGGCGAACCACTCATGCCCTGAATAACGCCACCTGTTTTATTTAATAATTCTTCACTGGTAATTTCAAAAGTTATATTTTTCGTATCACTTGTTTCATTGATTTTTGTTATATTAATAGCAAATTCTTCAACTTTATTTTTATCTAAGACAGTATAAATACTTGCTTTACCTATTTTTACTTCCTCAGGCATCCCAACTTCAATTAGTTTTAAGTTATTTATTCCTTCAAAATATTCGCCAAATAAACCATATTTAGTATTTTTATCAATATTGCCATAAATATTATCAAAATAATATTTGGCATTTTTACTCCCTGCCGAACCTACTGTTGATTTATCGATGGAAGTGATTTCATTACGAAATATCGCTCCATTTTTAATTTCTACCATTTGTTTTGTATTCGTTTCCACGACTTCATGCCCTAAAGCTCCATATATATTTGTTCCTGGATCGATATAGGTTAAAGTCCCAATCCCAGTAATACTATCTTTAACATATAAGCCGGTTTTATAAACGCCGTCATCGTAAACTAAATTTAAAATTGTTTGATTTTCTTTTTTCCCTCTTTTGTAAGTAATTGTCACATACCCATCTTTCGTATGTTTTTCAATTATTTTGGTTAAATCATTCAAATTACTTACTTCTTCATCATTAACTTTTGTTATATAATCGCCCATTTTTAAATTAGGATTTCCTTGATTATATTTACCATTTACTTGGTAAAAACCAACGACCATAATTCCATTACAATCTAAGTTAATACCTAAAGTCTGGCCTCCTAAATATACTTCCTTGGAGTAAGCTAGCACATTAATTGGCATTAAAAGTAAACATAAACTTAATAATAATTTTTTCATTATCAATCACCACATTAATATTATGGTTTAAATTACCTGAATTAAAAAACCAATATCTGGTATATTGGCTTATAATAATTCAATTTTTGGCTTATCGGTATCTTTACCAATTATTGCCTCTTTTAAATTTGTATCATTTTGTCCAAAATCTTCATTAACATCAATAACTCTTAAGACTTCTTCCATGGAAGTTTTCCCCTCAATAACTTTAATAAGGCCATCTTTTAAAAGCGTACTATTACTATTGGTATAAACAAGCTCTCTTAATTCATCTTTGCGGACATTATTTATAATGGCATCTTTAATATTTTCGCTTATTTCTAATACTTCATGTAAAGCGACTCTGCCCATATAACCATTTATACATTCATCACAAGTACCTGCGGTATATATTTCATTAACATCCATGCCTAAAACTATTTTAAATAGTTTCTTTTCATAATCATTAGTCATTCTTGATTTACGACATTTAGGGCATAATCTTTTAACTAATCTTTGAGAAATAATGCCGGATAGAGCACTACCTAAAAGATATCTTTCAATATTCATATCGAGTAATCTTTCAATAGTGTTAAGAGAGTTATTCGTGTGGATAGTGGATAAGACTAAATGTCCTGTGATGGCCGCTCTTACCGCAATTCTTGCTGTTTCTTCATCTCTAATTTCCCCAATCATAATAATGTCGGGGTCTTGTCTTAAAATACTTCTTAAAGTATTACTAAAAGATAAGCCAATATCACTCATAACTTGAACTTGATTAATACCTTCAATTTTCATTTCCACAGGGTCTTCAACGGTAATTATATTTCGATCCGTGGTATTTAAAACTTGTAAAATAGAGTAAACTGTAGTTGATTTACCCGAACCAGTAGCCCCAGTTACTAAAATAATCCCACTGGGTTTTTTAATAATTCGTTCAATTTTTTCATAGTTTTCCTTCGATAATCCAATCGCATTTAATCCTTTTAAACTCATGGCGTAATTAAGAATTCGGATAACTATTTTTTCTCCATGAATGGTAGGTAGGCTTGATACTCTTAAATCAACATCCATATTATCTATTAAGCCTTTAATTGCTCCATCTTGGGGAAGTCTTGATTCCGTAATATTCATTCCGGCAATAATTTTAATTCTTGTAATTAAGTTTTTTTTAACGGTTGTAGGTACTTTAGCGTATTCTAAAAGAGAACCATCAATTCTGATTCTAACTAATAAATCATTTTCCGTCGGGTCAAAATGGATATCCGATGCTCCCTTTAAAGTCGCGTCTTTAATCATTTCATTGACAATATCGACAATAGGTTTGTTGTCATAATCAAATTCCCTAAACACTAATATCACCATCAACCTTTTTCCACTATTTTAATTATACAATAAAGGGGATAATTAAACAAGAAATTTATGAAAACCTTTTCATAAATTTATAAGTATGTTAAAATGGTTATAGTTAAATTTTATATGAATTGAGGTTTATTATGAAGAAAAAAATTAATCTGGGGTTTATATTTTTGCTATTTATGTTCTTTTTTATAACAAAAGTTCATGCAATTGATGTCAAGGGCTTTACCTGTAAATATCCGGCGACAGGACTGGAATATTTAGGCATTGAATATTTTGCTTTTATTCAAGATACTAATGGTAAAATGGGTATTTTTGTTTCTAAAGATAACATAAATTATACAAATAGCAATTATAGTATTTTTATCGAAAATTTTTCTTCAAAATTATACACATCTCCTCAACCATACTATTACGATTGTCCATCTTTATCCATGACATCTAATGATAATGGTAATGAAATTGCTATCTATCTTTTTGATGAAGAAGGGGAACATCCTTGTAGTAACGATAATGAATGTACATACGAACCACTAATTCAAAGAAATGATTTTCGCGAATTAGATTTTGATGGGTTTTCTTTCCCGGGAAATTTAGAAATTTTTGATGAAAGAGATGGTAATAGTTATTTTGTTGAAGGGGTAGAAGAAATTGAAAGGGTGCCTATGCAACCTAGTGAACAAGAACCAACAATTGAACCTCATCCTCCTAGACTTGATTATTCTAGTATTTGTAGTTCTAATAAAGGTGTTAAAAGTGCCGCCAAGATAGTTGGTTATGTTTTATCAATTGGTAAATGGGTCGTTGCTTTTATCATTATTATCTTTGGGGTTGTTGATTTTTCCCAAGCTGTTATTTCTAGTGATGAAAAAGCCATTAATAAAGCAGCTTCTAAATTATTAAAAAGATTTATCGCTGGGGTAATAGCTATTGTAATTCCTACTTTACCCATCGTTTTATTAAATATAATTCAGGTAAGCCAAGGAATTGAAAAAAGTTCTAATTTTGCGGCTTGTACGAAATGTATTTTTGACCCATTTAATAGTTGTGATTAATATTTACAACCCATTTTGAATTTGGTAAAATAAGCCTGTGGTGTTCGATGAAGAAGTTAGTTAAAATAGAAGTTGATAAAAATCTTTACTTTTTAAATCAAATTAATAATTTTTTAGACCCAACATATATTTATCTTCCTACTAGTAATAAAGAATTTAAAGAGAATGATTATATTTATAAAAATATGCTTATTGAAGAAAATATTTCTTCTATCTCAGGCTCTATTAAAAGTATTAAAAATAGTATTTTACAAATTAAAAATGATTATAAAGAAAATAGTGTAAGCAATAAAATAAAAAGAAATATTAAAAATAAAGAAGATTTACTTAATTTATTAGAAGAATTTCATTTGTTATCTTTAAAAGATAAAATTGAAAATAAAGATATTACTCATTTAATCGTAAGTGCCATCGATGAAGAATGTTATTCTTTAAAAGAATTTATGATTTTAGCTAACTTTTATTCCGATATAGCAAGTACGCTCAATACTTTATTAAAAACTTTTAATATTAAAGAAGGTATAATTGCCACCAAAAATACATCAGAAGCAAGTATTAAAAATATTAAATCTATTTTAGGAACATATCCTCAAATTAAGTTAAGCTTAGTTCCCAATCAATATCTAATTAGTAGGGAAGTTTATTTATGTTCTTATTTAAATATGCCCTTAGATAGTACTTTAATCCTTACTATGCAAGATGTTCTTGATATAACGAATGCTTTAAAAGGTAAATATACTCTTGATACTATTATCACGATAAGTGGTAATAATTTAGGAAAATCACTTATCATAAATGTTCGCATTGGCACTTTATTAAAAGAAGTTATTAATAAATTTATTGAAATAAAAGAAAATGACTATGATATATATGTAAATGGTCTTTTGCAAGGTTATAAAGTTTCCAATTTTAATGTCATTATTACGAAAGATATCCATACAATAGTAATAAATAAGAAGATAGAAGTCTTTCAAGATGAATGCATTAACTGTGGAGCTTGCATAAAAATATGTCCTTTAAATATTAATGTTAAAAAATGTTTTATAGAAAAAAGATATAGTAAAAAGTGTATTGGCTGTGGCCTATGTAATTATATATGTCCTGCCAACTTACCTTTAAAAGAAGTAGTAAAGGATGGTGCTTATGAAGAAAAAAACAACTAGAAGTCTAGTTATTACAAACATTATCTTTCTAGTTCCTTTAATTATATATGGAGTATTTAAAAATGGTTATCTTTTATATGCAAGAAATCTAATTCCTTTTTATTTGATTTTTAAACCAATCTATTTAACAATTATTAGTGTGATTATTAAATTTACTTTTGATTTAATTATTAATCATCGTTTTAGTATTAATTATAATTTACTATATATGGTCTTAGTTAGTATGATTATGCCTTACAATATAAACTTTATTATTTATACCCTTACTCTTACCGTAATTTATTTCTTAACTACTTTGTTAGAAAGTAAAATTAAATTCAATAAAGTATGTTTAATGGCCTTAATAATTATTCTTGTTAATTCCTTCTTTTATAAGTTTACTTATCTTTCCCCTTTAGAAACCAAGTTTAATTTTGCTTTTTCCTTCTTGGATTTACTTATGGGTAGAAGTATTGGTAGTATTTCTTCTACTAGTATTTTCTTTAGCTTACTTGCTTATACTTTATTAATTAATTCTTATTACTATAAAAAAGATATGCCTTTAGCAATTAATTTAACCTTTTTAGGTTTAGCATTTATTACTTATTTATTTAATCATGATTTATCTTTTCTTTTAAATAGTGAAATAATTTTTGCAAGTATTTTTATTGCCCCCTTACCTAAGTATTCTCCTTATAAAGTTAAAGACCAAGTTTTAAGTGGGGTTCTAATTGGTCTTATAACCTTTATTATTGCTCTTCTCTTTAACAACACCATCAGCATTTATCTTGCTATTTTCCTTGTTTCTTTATTAGGTAATTTAAAAAAAGATGGAAAGAAAAAGCAAAAAATATAGAAAAATGTTTGCATTTTTAGGCTTTTATATTTATAATAATAGATATTAAAAAAGGGGGAATTAGCATGAAAGATTGGTTATCCGCAAAAGAAATGAAAAAAGAATTGCTCTCTTTGCAAGAAAAGGTAGTTTTAATTAAGCAAATGTTAAAGGATGAGGATACCACGCTTGTGGAGATTAATAAAGAAACATCTAGTTTTAACCGTCAAGTAACGTTGCTAGGAGATAAGGAAGAAAAAACCCGAAAAAGACGGAATAAATATATTTTAATCCTCGGTATATTTGCACTTATAATCTCCATTGTTAATATAATTTTTCGTACATCTTTTACTTGGGGTATGTTCACAGGTGTGTATGCTACATTAATGGCGTTTTCCTTAAATAGTGTCTATCATAACAAATTATTTATTAAGAAAACAAATGAGCTTAAAAAAGATTTTGATGAGGAAGAAATAAAAGAATTAATGGGCAAAAAACTTCTTAGTTATGTTCGTAGTACCACCAAGGTCCATGATGATGTTAAAATAAAAGCCATGGTTGATGGGAAACAAGTAGAAGGCCAATATTTAGATAGTAATATGAGACCGATGACTACGACAAGAGAATTAAACGACCAGGAAGTGGCATTATGGGTAATTGATTTTTATATTAGTTATCATAAAAAACTTATAATGCCCGACCATATTAATAAAATTATAATTAACAT
Source organism: uncultured Bacilli bacterium (assembly GCA_947626125.1). Taxonomy (GTDB): domain Bacteria; phylum Bacillota_I; class Bacilli_A; order RF39; family UBA660; genus SIG200. Next base: position 973 of record CANQRA010000032.1, on the reverse strand, counting down.
TTTGCAAGAAGATTTAAAGACCGAGGAAAATGTTCTAGATAAATTATTAGAAATGCTAGATTGGGAAATGCAAAATAATCAAAGTTCAGAATTTGAGCGAAGACGGCAAAAATATCAAAGACGATTTTAAGGAGAATTATTTGAACGAGGAGAGAAATGCAAGCGATAAGTGATGAGAAAATTAATGAAATAAGAAATGCGGCGGATATAGTAAGCATTATTAGTAGTTATATTCCACTGAAGGCTCAAGGCAAGAATTACTTTGGGGTATGTCCATTTCATGATGACCATAAACCAAGTATGTCAGTATCGAAAGATAGGCAATTATTTAAATGCTTTGTGTGTAATAAAGGTGGAAATGTTTTTACGTTTGTAAAAGATTATGAAAATATCTCTTATATCGAAGCTGTCGTTAAAGTAGCTAATATGGTTGGTATTCCCATTACTTATACGCCTTTAAAAAAGAGTGATGATAAATATAAATTAGAATATGAAATCATGGATTTTGCGACGAATATCTTTCAAAATAATTTAAATAGTAAAGAAGGTATTAAAGCAAAAGAGTATTTAAATGAACGAAATATAACTAATGATATTATTAAAGAATTTAAAATTGGTTATGCATTAAATGAAAGTAACTATTTATATAATGTTTTAAATAAAAAGAATTATGCTCTAGATACTCTAGATGAATTAGGCTTAATTAAAAAAGATGGTATTACGGGTTATGACCGGTTTCAAAATAGAATTATGATCCCGCTTACTAATTTAGAAGGTAAGACGGTTGGTTTTACGGGGCGGATTTTTAATGGTGAAGATAGTGCTAAATATGTTAATACTAAAGAGACAAGTATATATAAAAAAGGACATTTAATCTTTAATTATTTTAATGCCCTTCCCTATATTAGAGAAGCTAAAAGTGCGATTTTAGTCGAGGGTAATATGGATGCGATTAGGATGTACTCTAGTGGGG
>CANQRA010000031.1 GCA_947626125.1 uncultured Bacilli bacterium | reverse complement strand
ATAGACACTTCCTTCCTTGTATGTTATTTTATCATATTCTCCATTTTTTTGTGTCTATATTTCTATCCTAACACCAAGTGATGCAATTAAACTAGTAAGGATATATATGGATAGATGGCGAATTGAAACATATCATAGGTCAATAAAAGATGAGTATAAATATGAAGATATACGAGTAAGGAGTTTAAAAGCAATAAATAATTTAACCTATATATTTAATTTAGTAATAGGACATATAATAAGTTTAATAGAAGATATGAATAATAAATTATTAAGTATAAAAATAATAGAAGAAAGTAAATCACTAAGACAAAAAGTAGGAGTATGGATTACGCAGTTTGCAAGAGGAATAAATAGAATGTTAAAGCGATCGGTGGTTGGAATAAAAAAATATTTTAAAGATTCAAAAAATAAATTAGACAACGAAATATTAATAACTCAATTAAGTTTACAATTATAGACTAAAATAAAATGTAAATAAATTATTAAAAAATTAACGAAAAAATTAATTTAGTTTTTATATGGAATAAATTTAATAAAAATAGGATATTATTAGACATGTAAACTATAAATTACAAAAATTGCACTTAAAATTTTAAAAATACGGAAACTTAAAGTTTTTTATTTATTGCAATTTCTTCTAAAATATTATATTATAAAAAGAAATTACTGATATGATTTTGCTATGGGAGGAGATGTGTATATGAATATTGATGATAAAACAATAACCCCTAAGGAAGCTTTTTTAAATGGTTATACTTGCTTTTCCAAAAAAGATTATAAGAATGCTCGTTTCTGGTATAATATTTCTGCTCAAACTCCTAAGTATTGTAATCGTTCTTTAGCTAGATTAACCTTAATAAGTCTTAAGGAAGAAAATTATGCTCAAGCAAGAGACATTTTGGAAAATAGTGATACTAAAGACCCTCTTTTGAAAAGAGCTTATGGTTTACTTGAAAGAGTAGAATTAAATTTTGAACAAAGCCAAAAATATTTTAGTGAATGTATGGCGTACCCAAAGTATCAATATTCATCTTTTTTTGATTTAGCAAAGCTCCATGTTCAAATGGGAGATTATGATATAGCCGAAAAGATGTTTCAAACTTTGCAATTAAATGCTAAATTCTATTTTCAAGCTACCCTCGATTTAATATATTTATATTCCTTACAAACGAAATTTTATGAGGCCAAGCAAAGTCTTATGACTATTAATGTATCTCCTTTGGATAAACGACAATTAGAAATATATCTTATATTAGAAACTTACTTAAAATATTTTTTAGGGGAGTTAAGAACCTCTGATAGTCAAAAATTCGATGCAAATTATGTAATTAAATATTTATATCATCACAATGATAACATCCTATTAAATCATATTAATAGGCATAAATTTAGTTCTAAAGTTGGCATGTTTTTTTATCCTGATTTAGATTTACCAAAATTATTAAGGGAAGTAAGAAGCAAGATTGAAAATATGAATGGTAACCATTTTGAAATTTGTGATATATATAAATTTAGTTTGGATTATCCTATTGGCTTTAAAGAAGATGTGGCTATTCACGATTTATGTGTTGCAACTTTACTGGGAACTAAAGATATAATTACAATGTATCCGATAATATTATCTAGGGATTATAATAAAGAGGGATTACTAACCAGTGAAGAATTAAAACTAAAGAGAATTTTAGGAGGTAAAAGATGATTAATGAAGAAAATTTAAATAAATTGTATCAAAGGGTTATTGAGGGATGTGAACTTACCACTAAAGAATTAAATGCTATGGGTTTAAATAGTAAAGATTTAAGCGATTTAATTCAAGATGGTAGCCTTATAAGAGTGAAAAGAGGCCTTTATACTCTTAAAAATGTTGATGGCTTATTCTTCTATGGTAAAAAATTAATTGCAGATAAAGAATATGTTAAGGGTATTGCCTGTTTTTATCAATGTTTTGTCCTTGATCCAACACATAAAGGCGCAAGTTTTCGTTTATTTATAAATTGTCTTAAAGAGGAAAACTATCCTAAAGCTTTTGAATATTTTGATGTTTTTTATAATAGCGATAATCCTTTTTATCAAACAGATTATAATTTTTATTTATATATGTTAAGTATGATTACCGAAATTCCTGAAAAATATCGGGAATATACTAAATCTTTAAAATATGATGATATAAAAATTAAGCCTGATGATAAAAGATATGACAATATAGATTTACAAAATAATGTACGGTTATCGGTATATAAGTTAAATTTTTATGCTGCAATAACACAACTAAATGAAGATAAAATCGCGAAAAAAAGAACTACTGTGCAAGACTTAGTTATTAGTACTTTAATTGTGCAAGCTATCAAAGCCCAATCAAGCAATAGGAAATATATCATAAATTTAATAAAACAAGAAAAATATCAAGAACTAGCACAATTTTATGAAAAACAAATGCAATCTCACCGTTTAGGTGTTTCTCATCGTTATTCCTTAAAACTTATTCAAATTTTAATCGATATGACAAAATCTAAAAAAATTCCTCAACTTATAGCAGGAAAGAATGGTAATGTTTTTGCGGCCATTGATAATAATAATTATGAACTAGCTCTATCTTTAGAAAAAGAGCACAATAGGATGCTACATCATAATGATGAAGAAGACTGTCTCTATTTATTGTTAGAACGTATTGAAACTTTAATAAAAAAATTAAAAGAAGATATAGTTTTACCTCTTGAGGAAACTAAAGATAGTGTAGAAGTTGAGAAAGAAAAAACTCCTAAAGAAGATCTAAAACCGTTAACTTCTACTTTTAACGATGTCGTTAATTTATTAATGCAAAATGCCTTAGATAATGCTTACGTAGCTATAAGAAGTTATCTATCTAGTATTAATAAAAGTGCTTATGAATTTTTAATCCTTGATTTAATTAAAATTAGTTTAATTAAAAAAGATGTAACTTTTACAGAACCTATGAAAGCATTAACTTTAATTAGTGAAGATAATTATACCTTTGATATAGCCACTTTTATTCAAGAATTTTATTTAGAGCTTTCTCAAGATAATTTTGAGCTTGCGCGCATTTATTTAGATATTATTTCTAAAGGGAATTCTTTAGGGCAAGAATGTATTATAACTGATGGTTTATATCAAATATTAGCTATTTCGGAAAAAGAGTTGGAATATAAAAGAAAAAATATGGTAGCTACACCGGTAGTTATCGAAGATAATCCTACTACATCTTATGAATTTCCTGAGGCAAAGAACAATGATTTAATTAATCTTGCTCCAGTTTCGTATATTCCTACAAATATACCAGAAAATTTGGCTACGGATATTCTTGTAGATGTATCTGAAGATGTACCTGTCGAGACTGATGCGGAAACTTTTGAAACTAAAGTTTCAGATAAAACTGCTGAACAAGCAGGAGGTCCGGCTAACACTATTAAAACAATTGAGAAAGAGGCTCCTAAATTTCCTGTGGTAGAAGATAGTAATAAAGATAAAGAAAATTATTATAGGGGATTAGTTGAAGAAAAACATCAAAAACTTTTAGAAAATCAAGGAATTATTTTACTAGAGCCAATGGATGAAGAGGCCATAAATAAGATACTAGAAATAGTTAATGATTATTCAGATATGAAAGCCTTTACCATAGAAGATAAGGAAAGTAAAAATAGGCAAGTTGTGTTAAAGCCTCATCAAATTTTTACTGAATATTTTGATGTTAAAGGGACTATTAGTTTGGCTGTTCAAACTTATAATGAAGGTAAATATGATGAATGTATCGACTATTGTTTACAAATATTACGTTTTTTTCCTAATCCCAATTCTGCTAGTTTTTCTAAATTAGGTCTTTGTTATTTAAAAAAGAATAATATTTCTTTAGCTATTACTTATTTAACGGTCGCGGATGCTTTGGCAAAAAAAGAACATCTATCGTATGATTTTAGTGCCTTAATTGCGAGATTAAAAAGGGAGCAAAATAAAAAAGTTATTAAAGATGAAGATGCCAAACCATTCTTTAATATGACTTATAAGGCTTTTTCGAATACGATTGATTATTATGGCATTAATAATTTTAATGAGATAAATGCCTTTGTAATTGATACGGGTTTTGATGTAGAATACGCTTGCAAAACTTGGCAAATATCAAATGAAAATACCCTTATTATTTATTTAATTTACGCTAGAGAATTTTATAGACAAGGAAACTTTGAACGGGGAGATTTATTCCTTGATGCTTATGTTAAAAGTGAAGGCAAAACGAAAAAGGCCCAAAAAATTTATATGGAAATAATTAAGAGAAAGAAATTCTATCAAAATAGCAAAAATGACGATGCTCCTGAATTAACTTTATCTTTAATACCGAAGAAAAAATCATAAAATTAAAGCCTAAAAATTGACATAATTTTTAACTTTTAATATAATGGTAGATGAAAGTTGGTGCTTTATGAAAGAACCCATATTAGTTAAATTAAAAATGAAAAAAAGATATAAATCGGTTTTATCAATCGTGGGGTTATTGCTCATTTTAGTTCTAGTTATTGGTGTTGCTTATTTGTTTTATGATAAAGTACTAGCCACCCCTGTATATGTGGATGGGGAATTAACTATTAATTATATTGATGGCAAAAAAATCAATACGAATGATAAAAAAGAAATTAAATTTTCTGTAAGTAATGAAAGTGATAATATTAGTTATTATTATATATCTTTTAATGATTTAAAAGGTGATGGTAACTATTATTTAAAATTTGATGGTAATACTTTAATTGATGGGAAGTTAAATGCTGAGGATAGTCTAGATAGTATTATTAGTGACACTATAAGTGTTGATGGCAAAGAAACCAAAATGTATACTTTGGAAATAACGACGCCAGATAATATAAAGGGTAGTATTAGTATTGAGAAAAATAAAGAAACTTTATTTACTTTTGCCGATGCTATTTTAAAAAATACGCCGTATGTAAGTCAAAGTAAAACAGCGATTGGAAGTGAGGCTGCGACAACGAATGAAGGGTTAATTCGTCTTAGTGATGATTTAGGCACAGCTTATTACTATCGTGGTAATATAGAGAATAATTATGTTTCATTTGGCAATATGATGTGGCGTATAGTAAGAATTAATGGAGATAAATCTATTAGATTAATTTTAGATGGGACAATTGAAGATGTTGGCAGCTATTATGATGACGATGATAAGAGCTTTTCTTATCAAGATGTTAATATGAAGACTATTTTAGATAATTGGTTAAATACTAATCTAAAAGATGAATTAAAATATATTGCTAATACGAAATATTGTAATGATATCGTTAAAGATAATAACAATAATTATTTAGCTTATACAAGAATATTTACTAATAAAATACCTACCTTAAATTGTATTGGCGATTCTTTTAATAGTGCCATAGGTCTACTTACTATCGATGAAGCTGTTTTAGCGGGTGCCATTCCTATTGGGGGTAATACAAATTATTATTTATATAATAAAAATATTACAGAGCCTTGGTATACAATGACCGGGGCTAAAGGAAATGACAATGAGATTTATATGTTTATGATTAATAATAATGGGGGAATTGTTACGAATATTCAAGGTAATTTATATAGGGGAGTAAGACCGGTCATAAATTTGATTAAAAATATTGAAGTAACAGGTACTGGTACTTTAAGTGACCCATATATGATTATTAAATAATTGCTAAATGTAAATTATGTGCTATAATAGTTGTCAACATATGTATAAATGTATGTAAAGAGTATTTTATGGCTTAGTAAAATTTACAAGTCTGTGATAAGATTATATTGTGGTGATAAAAGTATGAATTTTTTTCAAGATGTTTATAAATTTATGAATTATCTCACTTTTGTTGATATTATATTTTTTGTAGCTATTATTACTTTATTAATATTATTAGTAGTTTTAGTTTATTTTATTATGATTAACAAAGATGATGTAAGTAAAGATAATGAAATTAGTAATGATACGAGTATGGATATGGATAATGTTAAGGAAGATAAACCAAGAGATTTATTAGAAATAGTTGATTCCCTTAAAATGGCTCCAGTTAAAGAGATTGAGGAGGAAGAAGAAGGGGAATTGCTTGATTTAAAAAGCTTAACCAAAAAATTAGAAGAACAAAAAGAGAATGAATGTGTTAATTTTACAGAATATGAGAAAGACCAAGAAGAGAAAGCTATCATTAGTTATGATGAATTATTGCAAAAACAAAATAAATACTCAATTAATTATGAAAAAGAAATTAAAGAAGATGATGTTATAATTAAGAAAGTAAATTTAAATGATTTAGTAAATAAAGAAGTGGAAGATAAAGTAAGTGAAGTAAGAGTTATTAGTTATGCAAAGGAGGAAGCTTTTTTAAGTGCTTTAAAAGAACTAAACCGTCTTTTGAATTAGGGGGATAAGATGAAATTTTATATTGAAACATTTGGTTGTAAAGTAAATAGTTATGAATCAAATTATTTAAAAGAAATATTAAGTAAAAAATATGAATATATAGATGATTATAAAGAAGCGAATATTATTATTGTCAATACTTGTACAGTTACGAATACGGCAGATAATAAATGTCGTAAGTATATAAGAAGAGTAAGAAGAGATAATCCATCTTCTATTTTAATTGTGACTGGTTGTGCTGTGCAAAATAGTAAAGAAGAATATGAGACTCTCGATATTGATTTATTAATTGGCAATAATAATAAAACCAAAATACCTCTTTATTTAGAGGAATATTTAAAAAATAAAGAAAGAGTAGTTTTAGTTAATAATACGAGAGATTTACCTTTTGAAGATATGGAAATACAAACTTTTGACCATACTAGAGCCTTTATTAAAATCCAAGATGGTTGTGATAATTTTTGTTCCTATTGTATTATTCCTTTTACTCGGGGTAAAAGTCGGAGTAAGGCTTTTAATGAGATAATTGAAGAAGCAAAGGAATTAGTTCAAAATAATCATTTAGAAATAGTTTTAACCGGTATTCATACAGGTTCTTATAATTATGAGGGTAAAACTTTAGTTGATGTAATTAAGGCTTTATCTAAAATAGAGGGCATACAAAGAATTAGATTATCGAGTGTTGAAGTAACAGAACTTAATGATGAATTTATGAATATGCTTAAAAACACACCTAAGTTTTGTAATCACTTACATATTCCTTTACAAGCCGGCAGTGATAATGTTTTAAAAAAGATGAATAGAAAGTATGATTTAGCTTTTTATGAAAATAAAATAAAAGAAATAAGAAGTATAAGACCCAATATTTCTATTACGACCGATGTTATTGTCGGATTTCCTGAAGAAAGTGATGAAGACTTTTTAAATACTTATGAATTTTGTGAAAAAATTAAATTTAGTAAAATTCATGTTTTCCCTTATTCCAGAAGAAATGGGACAGCTTCTTGTAGATTTAAAGAAGTAGATGAAAAAGTTAAAACAGATAGAGTTCATAAGTTATTACGTCTATCCGAATTTTTAGAAAAAGCTTATGAAGAACAATTTAAAGGCCAAAAATTAGATGTTTTAATTGAAGAAGTTCATGATAATGTAAGTATTGGTCATACATCTAATTACTTAAAAGTAGAAGTTAAAGAAAAATTAGAAAAAAATAAAATTTATGAAATAACTTATTAAAAGAGTTCACCTTAACTGTGAACTTTTTCTTTTTTATTAATACTCATTTCCTCACTTAAACCTAAAATATAATCTGCTGACACATCTAAATATTTACATATTTTAGGTAAATAAGTAACAGGCATGATATTTACTCCTTTTTCATACCGAGCATATTGTTGTTGTTTGATGCCTAAATATGCCGCGATTTCCTTTTGAGTAATGTTTTTACAATCTCTTATCCATTGTATTTTTTCGTTATAGTACATTCATATCACCAAAAATAAAGTACCATTATTTACAATTAATGTGTTGACAATTGAACATATAAATTGTAAAATTTAATTACAATAGAAGAGTTGTAGAAGAATTAATACTTAAAAATTAACCATACTAAAGATAAAAGAGGAGTATTTAGATGAAGAAGAAATATTATATTATAATTTTAGTAATAGTCTTATTAATAGCAATAATTTTTGTAAGTACATCATTTGCATATTTTCAAATCGCGGATAATAGTGAAGCTACTACTCATGTTTATGGCCAAACACCAGGAGGAAAAATAATTGTAACAGATGTAACAAGTGATTTACATTTAAATATAAAAGCCAGTGATATGACTTTAAGTAATACTAATGTAATATATTATGCAGATGATAAAGAAAACTATGTAACTACTCTAGATGAAGCAATCCATAAAATAGCAAGTATAACATTAAGTGAAACAGATTCATCATATGATTGTGTAAGCGATGTAACCGTAACATTAAATATAGAAAATAATAGTATGGGAAAAGTTTTAGAAGCAAATGACTTAATATTAAATTTAAGTAGTTCAAAAGGTGAACAAAAGATAGATTTAAGTGATTTAAAAAGTATAGGAACCCAAAAATATAACTTAGTATTTAGTATAGATAAAAATACAGTCGAAAATATAAAAGCCTATGTTCAATTAAATAATAAAGAAACAAGTCAAATATATATAGCTGGGAAAGAATTAAACATAAATATTAAAGTAGATAATGTGGTATGTAATCCTCAAAAGACAGGAACAGAGAAAGCTCAAGAAGTCTTAGGGGTAGCAACAGCAGGTATAAGTGATAAAGTTTTAGGAGGGTTATACCGATATTATGGTTCATGTGATGCTGGAGTAGATGGTGGTACAGTTACTTCAAGTAGCAGTCATAAGGCATGTGCAGGAAAAGTAGATAACTTTGTATGTTTTGGAACAGATAATCCAAAAGAAAATTGTACTGACCCAACGAGTGAATACATGTATAGAATCATAGGAATAGACCCAACAACAGGAGATTTAAAGTTAATCAAAAATACAGGAATAGTTGAAGGAGGTACAAATAAATTTCAATGGCATCATGCGTATAGTTCTTCAGATTGCGCAGGAGAAGCATGTGAATGGCCAAATGTAGATTTATATAAGAGATTAAATGGAGAAGATACAAGTTATTCTAAATTATTTATCGGAAAAAACATAACAAAAGGAAGTAACTGGTACAGTATGATAAGAGAAACAAAATGGAAGTATGGAGATACAAAAGACGTTAGTAAGTCAGCGGATAATGTGTATGAGGTAGAAAATGGATGGACGAATGAGACAAATCCAAGTAAGATAGGCTTAATGTATATACATGATTATTACTATTCATATAAAGAAGATGGAACAACGAATTGTTATTCACAATCTTTAGAATGTATGACTAGCTGGTTACATATAAGTAGAAATGGAAAGTCAATCGATTCCAATAATGAGCTTGTCATGAGTAGAAGCGGTTTTGGTCCATACGGGGGTGCAATCTCGTGGGTCTTGGGTTCGAACGGCGGAATACTTACAAGCAACTTGGACAACAACTTTCCTGTACGCCCAGTCTTCTATCTAGATAGTACGAAAATAAAGATAACAGGAAATGGTACGGTTGCAAGTCCTTTTGTGGTAAGTGAAAAGAAGACTGCTTAATAAAGGTCTTAATAAAAACGGGTTAACCCGTTTTTTTATGGATTTAAAAATAATTTTTTAAATGACTTATGCATAAAGTCATTGATATCATCTAAGGTATAATTTGTTTTGCCTTTAAAATATTTAATAATAATAGCCATACAACCGTTTATAAAGAAAGTAATATCAATATTTAAAGCATCACGATTTTTAAGTGCTTCCATAATTGCTTCAGTAATTTGTAAAGATAATTTTTCAATATATATTAAAGGGTCATCACAAGATAATATTTTTTGATAAATATCTTCATTATTTTTTAAATAATTAATAATTTCATCAAAATAATTATTAATGGTGTCAAGATTTGGGGTTTCTTTAATATTATTAAATAGGATATCAAGGGTCTCATTTTGTAATTCTTTAGCGATATCATAAACATTATCAAAATGGGTATAGAAAGATGCCCTAGTTATATCCGCCTCCTTTACAATATCTGTCACGGTAACTTTATTTAACTCTTGTTTTTCATTTAATAATGTGGCAAAGGCTAATTTAATTTTATTTCGTGTTTTTATGGATGAACTATTTTTAACTTTTACTTTCATATTATCCCTCTTTTGGTTATCTATTATAACATTAATTTTTACAAAGTAAAGTAAAATGTTAAAATTTTGACACTATCAAAAGAATTGTTATTTACAAATATAAAATAGATAACTATAATTATTTTTGCATTTAGAAAGGGTGTTTTTATAATGAAGAAAATAACCGATTTTATTATTGAACAAAGATATTTATTTTTAGGCTTATCAATGGTTTTAGCTATTATATCTTTAATTGTTGGGGAACATGTAAAAATAAACTATGATATGAGTAGATATTTAGCTGATGATTCGAAAACTAAAATAGGTTTGGATATTATGAATGAAAATTTTCCCGCTTTAAGTAACCTAGATATTATTGTAGAAGATATCACTAGCAATGAAGAGAATACCATTGAGGATTATTTAGAGAGTATTAATAATGTTTCTTCGGTAAGTAAAGATAAAGTTAATAATTATACTAAATATTCTTTAGAGGTACCTTTTAGGGAAGATAGTGAAGAAGCCAAAGCTATTTATGATGATGTGACTAATTATTTAGAAGATTATACCTATTATACTTATGGTAATATATCTAGTCAAAATAAAGAAGTTTTACCTTTATATGTTATTATTATTGCCGTTTGTAGTGCAATGGTTATCTTAATTATTGCTTCCTCATCTTATGTTGAACCATTTTTATTCTTATTTACGATTTTAGTGGCTGTGGCCCTTAATAAAGGTAGTAATATCTTTTTACCGAGTGTATCTAATATTACGGAATCTATCGCGGCAATTTTACAAATGGCCTTATCCATGGATTATTCTATTATGTTGATGAACCGTTATCATGAAGAAAAAGAAAACGAAAAAGATAAAGTAAAAGCCATGAAAAAGGCTCTAGCTCATTCTTTCCCTTCCATTTGTAGCAGTTCTATTACAACAGTGGTGGGGTTACTAGCTTTAGTATTTATGAATTTTAAAATTGGCATGGATTTAGGAATTGTCCTAGCTAAAGGTGTTTTATTAAGCCTAGTCACTATTTTAACAGTTTTACCATCATTAATTATTATCTTCGATAAGTTAATTACGAAGACAAAAAAGAAAAGTCCTTTAGTTAAGTTACCATTTATGAGTAAAGTATCTAGTAAATACCATTATTTAGTGACAGCATTATTTGTAATTGTCTTAATAGTTAGTTTTGCTCTTAAAGGAAATTTAACATATACTTATTCAGAAGAAGCCACGGATAAAATTGAATCATTATTTAAAAGCAATAATCAAATGGCTATTGTATATGAGAATAAGGATGCTGATAAATTTCTTTCTTATTGTCATACCTTAGAAGATAATCCAGCCCTAGATGAAGTATTATGCTATGGTAATACGCTTAATATTCCTTTACAATATCCGGATTTATTAACTAAACTCCGAACTTATGATGAAGACTTAAGTATTGAAGATTATTTATTAAAAATAATTTATTATCATTATCAAAATCCTTTAGAAAATAATCAAATTACCCTTGATAATTTAATTAATTTTATTCAAAGTGATGTTTATAATAATGCTAATTTAAGTAAAAATATTGATAATGAAATGAAAAAGAATATTGACCGTCTAAGTAATTTTATTAATAGTAAAGAAATTAATAAGAAGAGAACTAGTGATTATTTAGCAAGTGTATTAAATATGGAAGAAAAAGAAGTAAATGATTTACTTACTTTATATCATGCTAAAGATGTTAATATTAATGTATCATTGAAAAAATTATTAACCTTTATGCAAAATAATGCCAGTTTAAATAAAAACTTGGATTCTAATAATATAAATATCTTAATTAAAATGACTAATAAAGAAGATGTTTTACAAAAATTAAGTTATGAAGATATGGCGAAGTTTTTAAATATAACAGCTGAAGATGTTAAAAATATGTATTTAGCATATAACCTTTTAAATGTTCCTGATTTAAAATTACCTTTAGATGTGGTAATTAAAACAATCAATAATGAAGAATTAAATCAATTATTAGTGTTCACAAATCAAGAATTAATTACTAAGGAAATGACGCCGGAAGAAATGCAAACTTTAATCCCTGTTGATTTAAGCATGATTAAAATAGTCTATACTTTAAATAATAAAGAATTATTATCACCATATGCTTTTATTACCTTCGTTATTAATAATAATCTAAGTACAAATACTTCTTTACCATTAATAAGTTTGGTTATGAATAGCACTTTAAATAATGAAGTTTATACTTATCAAGATTTAGCTTCTATTCTTTCAATAGAGGAAGATACTTTAAAAAGTGTTTATGCTTATCTTTATGTAGATAGTTTAAAATTAAATATTAATGAGTTAACCACCTTTATTATTAGTAATAAAGATAATCCTTTATTAAAAGATCATTTAAGTAAGGAAATGTTAAATAATTTGGAAGTTTTAAATATTGTAAGTACTAATACGATTAATAATCATGAGTATACTAAAGAAGATTATAAAAAACTCTTGAATACGACTGATGAAGAGATTAATTTAATTTATTCTTTGTATGATATTAATGTTAATAAAAAGAATGTAGAAGTATCTTTTAATGATTTTATTACCTTTTTAAATAATGATGTTATGAATAATAAAGATTATCAAGATAAGTTTACAAAACAAATTAAAAATAATTTAAAGATTGTTTCTAATATAATTAATAATTCTTTAAATAATAAGAAATATACGAAAGAAGAAGTTTATAATACTTTAAGCCCTTTAACTACTGATTTAAATAAAAATTTAATTGATTTATTATATATTTATTATGGTAGTGTCCATGATTTTGCTAATAATTATTTAACAGTAGAAGAGTTTATTAATTATTTAAACGATAATATTTTAAATGACCATCGTTTTGATGATTATATAACGGAAGAAGAGATAGAGAAAATAAAAGATGGTAAAGTAACTATTATTGATGCTAAAGATAAATTAGTTAGTGATAAATATAGTAGAATAGTCTTAAATACCAGTTTGCCATATGAAGGTGAAGTTACTTATCAGTTTATTGAAGATGTTAATAAAGATATTGCTAAATTAAGTGATAAAGCCTATTTAGCTTCTAATTCAACAATGTCTTATGAAATGAATAATGGTTTTGCCAGAGAACTTAATTTAATAACTATTTTAACAATCATCTTTATTGTTATTGTGGTTCTCTTTACTTTTAAATCATTTATTATTCCAATTATTCTTGTTCTAATTATTCAAACATCTGTCTTCTTAATCATGGGTATTTTATCCTTTAGTAATGAGCCATTATATTTTATATCCATTTTAATTGTTCAAAGTATTTTAATGGGAGCCACGATTGATTATGCCATTCTTTATACTTCTTACTATTTAGAAGAAAGAAAAAATAATAATATAGAAACAGCGATTAATAAGGCTTATGAATATTCTTTACATACTATCCTTACTAGTGCCTCCATTTTAACCATTGTTACTTTAATCGTAGGGGTATTCTCGAGTGCTATAGCTTCTAAAATATGCACAACTTTATCTGAGGGTGCGATTTGTTCATCCTT
>CANQRA010000030.1 GCA_947626125.1 uncultured Bacilli bacterium | reverse complement strand
GCGATAACCATATTCATCAGTGATTGTATAAGGCACTTCGGTAGGCCAACGCCATCCAGACCCAACATAGGTTTCGGTTTCTTTACCATAAGAAGTACTTGTTTTTCTTCCTTTAACAACGACTTTATCAACAGCTTCTCTTAAAACAGTTGGTGCCCCAATAAATTCAACATCACTCATGGTAGTGTCATTTACAACACTATATCTTTTTGTTTGTAAAGATAAACCAATAACTCCGGGAATTTTTATTTCATCATAATCTGATGGTTTACTTTCATCTCTTTCAATAATGGTACTATAAGAAGTTTCTTCTTCACTTATTTCTAATACTACAGAAGAGAAAGAGATTTCGGGGTCAATTAAAGTAACATTAACTTTATCCCCAATGGTTAATAAAGCCGTTTCTGATGTATATTTAGGATTAGCTACTAAAAATTCTTGGGTATTTAATTTGTTCTCTTCGGCGATAGATTCAATGGTATCTCCTTCTTTAACGGTGTACCAACTTTCTTTATGATTGAAGCCAAATAATAAATCTTGAGCTAACTCTTCACTATTTTGATATATTTTTTCATTAATACTTATATACTTTCTTCTAATAGTTATATCTTCTAATATTTCTAATTTTTCATATACTTTACCAATATCTTCTAAAGTATCTTGGGTTCCATTCATGTATTCATTTAAACTTTCTTCATCAATAAATGATAAGATGAAACTTCTTAGAGCATCTTCTAACACTTGTTTATCTAAGGTATAAATCTTAAAAGCTTCATGTCCATTGGCGTCTTCATCATCTTCAGCGCTTTCTTTAGTCGTATTTTCATAAGCAGAAAAATTTACTTCATAACCTAAAATGGTAAAATCTTGTAACTCTTCAATTTTATTATATATATTTTCAACTGTCGTGGTATTTGTATCATAAGAATAATTCTCGACAATCTTTAAATTTTCAGGGGGATAAACTCTAGGAACATTATACTTTTGTTTAACTAATAATTGGTTTTGATTAATTATTTTGTATAATTCCTCTTCATCTTCGATAGCCCCAATCATCATGCCATCTAAATATATATTATATAAATGTTTAATATCATTATTGCCTTTATAATTACCAATAAATAAATATAAAACAATAACTATAAGACATAAACAAAACACTAATATTTTATCTTTTAATTTCATTAAGCCTCTTCCTCTAAACCTGGTGCTACACTTCTAAAAGCACTCATATTAAGTTCAAATAATAAATCAATAGTTCCTAAACTACCTTTTCTATGCTTAGCAATAATTAATTCCGCAGGAACAATTTTCTCTTTTTGATCTTTCTTTGCTTCATGGTAATCTTTACGATTAATAAACAAAACCATATCCGCATCTTGTTCAATTGAACCAGACTCTCTTAAATCTGATAACATTGGGGTATTACCTTCCCTTTTATTTGTAACACTGCTCCGATTTAATTGCGCTAGTGCCATGACAGGAACTCCTAACTCTAAAGCCATAGTCTTTAAACTACGAGATATCTCGGATACTTCTACTTGTCGTGATTCCACTCTTTTATTGCCCGTGGTTACTAATTGTAAATAATCGATTACAACTAAGCCTAATCCTTTAGGCATATTGGCTAATCTTCGACATTTAGCTTTTATTTCGCCTAAAGTAAGACCTGTGTTATCTTCAATATATAAATTAGTTTCAGCTAAAGTATTCATAGCCTCATTATATCTTTTCCAATCTCTTTCGGTCATGGAACCAGTTTGCAGTTTATAGCCCTCAATTCCTCCTTGGGCACTAATAATACGGTTAACTAATTGTTCTGCTGGCATCTCTAAGTTAAATATTGCCACTGCTTTTTCCATTTTAGTCGCAGCAAAGGTTGCCATATTTAATGCTAGAGCTGTTTTTCCCATGGCAGGTCTTGCTGCTAGAATAATAAGTTCACCTGGTTGAAACCCGGTAGATATTTTATCAAAATCATAAAAACCTGTTTCCACCCCGGTAATTAATTTTTTGTTTTTCGCTAATTCTTCTAACTTCGCTTGGGCTCTTTTTAAAATTTCTGTTATAGGAACAAAATCTTTAACACTTCTCGTTTTAACAACATTTAAGATATCTCTTTCCGCATTATCTAATAAACTTGTTAAATCATCTTCATCATAAGATGCCTCTACAATCGAGGTGGCAGCATTAATTAAATTTCTTCTGGTATAATTTTCTTTTAATATTTTTATGTAATAACTCAAGTTAGCTTTAGTTTCCACAGAATCAATAACTTCACTAATATATGGAAGACCCCCAATAGAATTTAATTTCTTTTTCTTATCTAGAGCTTCCTTAATCATCCCAACATTGATGGGTATTCCCCCATCATGTAATTCTGTAATAGCTTCAAATAAAATCTTATTTCTTTCATCAAAAAACATATCTGCATTTACTTCATCACAAATACTGTCAACTAAAGAGTTATCAAGAAAAATAACCCCTAATACACTCATTTCTGCTTCTTTATTTGAAGGCATTACCCTTGGCATAACTTCACCTACTTTATTTTTCTAATACTATATTTATATAAAATTTAACTTTCTTATGTAATTCCACTAATACTTTATGAACACCTAAAGTATCTAAATTACCTTCAATTTTTAAACTTTTTTTATCAAGAGAATATCCTAATTTTTTTATCTCTTCCACAATTTGTTTAGAAGAAATATTTCCAAATACTTTATCACTAGCTCCCGTATTTACTTTAAAAATAATATTTTTATTTTCTAATTTATTTTTGATCTTGGTAAGTTCCGTGACTAAAGCATCTTCTTCATCTTTTCTTTTGCTAATTTCTTTATCTAAGACTTTTTTACTTCCCTCGGTATACAATACCCCTAAATTATTCTTAATTAGATAATTATTGCCATACCCATCACTAACATTTATAATATCATCTTTTTTTCCTTTTCCTTTAACATCTTCTAATAATATTACTTTCATGTTACCTCCCTAATTAGCTCTTTTATTATAACATACTTTTTTGATTTATACTATCCACTTCTTTTTCCTTCCAGAACTCTCCATTTTAATTTTCTTTTGTTCTTTTAAAACCTTTATATATCTTCTAATAGTCCTTTCATTACATCCATACTTATTAGCCAAATAAACTTGAGTTACTTTATTATCCTTTTCTAACTCTTTTAAAATATTATTAAGTAGGTCTTCATTAAATCTTTTCATATATCCTCCTACTATATATTTATTTGTTTTTTTGGCGATTTCCTTTTTTTAAGATAAAAAAACTAGCCAATTTACATTATTAGCCAGCCTTCCCATTAAATAAGTTTTCTACTTTTTCCTCTTTTTTCTTGTACTTCCTTTTCAATGTTGGTTATCATATCTTCAATAATAAGACATCGATATTGATAATCTTCAGCGTAGGTTGTATGTGCATTATATACCGCTACATTAAGGGTAGGAATAATATCCTCATCTTGCCCATCGTAACGAAATTTTAATTTTACTTTAAATTCAAAATAATTAATCTTATTTTTTAAAAAAATATCAATTATTTTAAATAAAACATTTCTATTAGCAAAATCAAAATTATGAAATATTACTTCTTCAAACAAAAAATTATTTGTTAAATTAGGAGAAAATGTTAACTCTGTAAGAGAGCTAGGGATTATCAATTCTTCATCATCATTTAAGGCCATATTATCAAAGTCAAGTACTTTTAAGCCTTCATTTAAATAAACATCTGAGCCAAGCAAATTACCTCTTAAGGCCTCTAATGAACGAGGTAATATAATATAGTTTCTATCAAAATCTTTTTGCATATTTTCTAGAGTTGATTTATTAGAAGAATTATCCGTTTCTATATTTTCTAAATTAAGTTCTTTTATTCCCTCTGGTAGAAGATAATACTCGGATGGGCTTTTTAAATAGTCATCATAGGCTTTACTTTGAATTTTATCAATATCTAGGGTAGATAAAGCAATGTTTTTATAAATTAGATGAAACAATTCTAAAAAGTCTTTGTTTAAAGTATATTTTTTATCTTTATATAAAGTAACATCGAAGGATGATTTACTATCTATATAATATTGGATTAAACAAGCTGTACTTAATGGTATTGTATCTTCAAATTTAATTAACCCACTATCTTTAAAAAGAGTAGGAATTGTTGTATCATTAAATGAATGGAAAAAATTATATAATCTTTGAGGATTATCAAGAGCTAAAAAGATATTTAAAAGATAAAAATTATTAAGAATATCTTCAGCAGAGGCATTACCTAATAATTTTAAAATTAATTTAATTACTTTTTCAGCAATTATTTCATCTTTATTATTTGCTTTATAATTTTTATAGTGCTCTATTTTGCTATTAATAATTTCTTTGTAATATTCTAATTCTTCGCTAAGAGTATTTGCATTAACAAAAGGTTTTACAACACCAAAAGAAGTTAAATAAGTATATTTTCCATGATAAAATATATTAATTTCATTTTTATCGAGCATATTATAATGACTATACAATTTGCATTTTGTTTCAAATGGTTTTAATTCAATTTTATAGGTACCTTGTATCCCATTAATCGTAGGTTCATATGAGTTTTTATAAACATTAAAATCTTCAATATATTTTTTTAATTTAGAAACTTCATCTTTATGTAATTCAATATAATTTTTGAGTTTTTTGTTTAATATGCCTAAATCAGTTAATAGACCTTTTAAATCTTTTCTTATTACTAATCTTTCACTCTTTGGTAACACTTGTTGCATTTCATTAAATTCTTTTTTCTTATCTTTTAATTTTTTATTAATAATTTTAATTAAACCATTTATATATGCACTAAAATTATCGCATTTAAGATTTCCCGCATTGTTTTCAATTAATATACTAGTTAAATCGATAATAATATCATCGTCAATATCTTCAAGATGAATTGTCAGAGAGTGTATATTACTTTTAAGTCTATAAACAGTTACTTTATGAGTATCATAATATTCATCTTTAATAGCAATGGTGGAATTAAAAATGTTTTTTAAATTCTTGTAACTAAGTAATGTATAGTTATTTTTACTTATATTTATTGTTATATATTTGACATAGTGATAATTAAAGGCATCTTCTGCAATAGTACATATTGAAGATGGCAAATTAATATTAGAAATTTCTTGATTATAAAATGCACGAGAATCAATTTCTTCTAATCCATCATTTAAAATAATTGATTTTATACTTTTCTCAGCAAATAATCTTAGACTAACAATTCTTTTTAAGCTTTTAGGCATACAAATTGTTTTATCTTGGCCTCTCTTTTTAATCTCATTTATTATTGCTTTATCTAAGGCATTTAAATCTCCATTGTAATCCAATATTTCGACTATGCCTTCTGGTAAATAATATTTATCTTCTTCATATTTATAGTATTTTCGATATATTAAATATAAATCATACATATCATCCCTACAATAACAAGGAAATGTTTTATCATTATATATGACATCATCGACAATAATATGCTCATCCCAAATCCTATCAATAAAACAAATTGTTTCTAAAGGTAATTCATTATCCCAAGCAAATAAATGATAATAAATTCTATAACATTTAAAGTTAGTAAATAAATTATATAATCCATCTTTACTATTTAAAGATAATAAAAAATTAAACAATCCAAAATTAATTAAAACATATTCAATATGATATGCAAATATTGTTTTTACTAATTTAATGGCATTAGAATAGTCTTTACTAAATATTTCATTGAATATTTCATTTCTTCCCATGATGATATCTTGGAGCATACTAAATATTATATTTTTATAATATTGTAGTTCTATTTTATCTGTGGCATCATCTATTGCTTCAACTATCCCATCTTTGCTTATGGTTAAGGCACTAAATTTTAAATTATATATATTTGTTAAATCACTTTCATCGACAGCAATATCTCCGTATTCTAAAGAATCTCGATATTCATAAAATAAACGATACTTTCTCTCTACTTGTTCGATTCTTTTTAACAACTCTTCTTTATGCTCCATATCAAAGGCTATTTTTAATAAATTTTCTATTTCATTATTTTTACTTTCAACAGTTATTTCATCTTTATGGGTATAAGTATATTCCTCTAATTTTTTCTCAAGAGTTGCCAAATCATTTAAAAGATATCTTAGGTCATCTCTTATTAGTATTTGCTCATTTAAAGGTAATACTTGTTGTAACCAATTTAAATGTTTTATTTTTTCTTTTATTATTTCATACTCTTCTTCTTTTTCTTCTTCACTTGGCTCATAGTTATATTTACTTTCATTTTTGTATCTTTCAATATTACTTATAATACTTACTTCTAGGGAATATAAAACATTTAATGATAAACATAATCTATTTATAACATTATCTAGGGCTTCTTTTTTCTTTTTACTTAGAAATAATTCTTTTCTTATTTCACTTAGAGCAATAAGTCTACCTGTTACTTCACTTTGTAATTTATTAATATCATTTTTATATAAATCTAATTTATCTCTATTTACTAAGTAATTAATTCGAGCTTCAACGCTTTTTTCTCTTATTTCATCTTCTTTAATAGAAATATTAAATAATAATTTAACAGCCATTTTAATATGATTATTAAGTTCATCAGCTTCTAAATATAAAGGGTCATAGTCTTTCATAGAAGATAAAATCTTATGATATTCATCTTTATAATAATTAACTAAAGTATCATTAGTAAATTCTTTTCTACTAGGAATTTTAATAATATCAAGAGGGCGTACTAATTCATTAGTATTTGTTATTTTCTTTTTGAATAAATTTTTTATCAATTCAAATAAATTCATACTCCACTCCCCTGAATAAGTATTAATTATTATAACATTTATTTCTTATAATAAAAAGATAATAATTTAAAGGCAAAAAAAATCAACCTCAATATTTAGGGTTGATTTTATAATAAATTCTTATATTAAGAATAGTACAAAGGAAATAACAAAGAAGGCAATTCCTAAAATTAAAGTTAAGCGACTAATAAATAGTTCAACTCCTCTTTCTTTCATATTTTGGAATAATTCTTGATTTCCCCCGGTTATTATCCCAGCACCATCTGTCGCTTTATTACTTTGTAATAAAACTATGGCAATAAGTAAGACAGATACTACCAATAAAACAACATCCATTATTTTTCTTCCTTTCTAATTGCTTCCTCTAATTCCTTTTCATTCATTTTTGAGTAACCTTTTATTTTTAAATCTTTCGCTTTATTTTTTAAAGTTTCTAATTTTTCGTTACCCTCTTCTTTTTCATCTTTTTTATCTTCTACTTGGAAATTAATGTTACCATTTTGAACAATGTATTCGATTTGTTCTTTAGTTAAGGTTTCATATTTCATTAACGCTTCAGATAAAAGCATGATAAGGTCTTTATTATTTTTAATTATTTCTTTAGCTTTCTCATAACATTCTTCAATAATTTTCCGTGTTTCGCGGTCAATTTCTAAAGCTACTTGGTCACTAAAGTTCTTTGTTTTACCATAATCTCTTCCTAAGAAGACACTGCCACTTTCTTCTTCATATTGCATTGGTCCTAAATCACTCATACCATATTCGGTAACCATACTACGAGCAATTCTTGTTGCTTTTTTGAAGTCATCTGATGCTCCCGTAGAAATTTCATTTAAGAATATTTCTTCACTAACTCTACCACCAAGCAAACCAGTAATTTGGGCAAGTAGTTCTTTTTTTGTTGCAACCAACATCTTTTCTTCTTTTGGCAACATCATGGTATAGCCACCAGCCATACCTCTTGGAATAATTGTAATTTTATGGACTTCATTCGCATCTTCTAATTTGATGCCAATTACGGCATGTCCAGCTTCATGTAATGACACTAATTTCTTTTCTTTTTCCGTAATTTGTTTACTTACTTTAGCTGGTCCCATTAATACACGGTCAGTAGCTTCATCTATTTCATTCATACCAATAGCGTCTTTGCCTCTTCTTACGGCAAGTAAAGCAGCCTCATTAAGTAAGTTTTCTAGGTCAGCTCCACTAAAACCAGGAGTTCTTTGACTTAGATTATTTAAATTAACAGTTTTATCTAATATTTTATTACGCGCATGTACTTTTAAGATTTCCTCTCTTGCTCTGGCATCTGGTAAGTTGATTGTTACTTGACGGTCAAAACGACCTGGACGAAGTAAAGCAGGGTCTAGAACATCGGGCCTATTTGTCGCCGCAATAATAATGATACCTTCATTTTCACCAAAGCCATCCATCTCAGTAAGTAATTGGTTAAGTGTTTGTTCTCTTTCATCATGACCACCACCTAAACCAGTACCTCTTTGCCGACCAACTGCATCAATTTCATCAATAAAGATTAAACATGGAGCACTTCTTTTGGCTTCTTTAAACATATCACGAACACGAGATGCCCCAACACCAACAAATAATTCTACAAAATCAGAACCACTTATATAGAAGAATGGTACATTAGCCTCTCCTGCCACAGCTTTAGCAAGTAAAGTTTTACCTGTTCCGGGAGGACCTACCAATAAAACGCCTTTAGGAATTCTTGCTCCTAATTTTTGGAATTTCTTAGGATTTTTTAAGAAGTCGATTAATTCAGATACTTCTTCTTTTTCTTCGGTTAAACCCGCAACATCCTTAAAGTTCTTTTTATCACTATCGTTAGATAATCTAGCTCTGCTACGCCCAAAATCAACAGAATTTTTATTAGATAAGGCTAATCTTTTAACTAAAACATAGCCTAGGACTATCATAATAACAAATGGAAGAACATTAACAACAATATATAAGAAGGTACTACTACCTGGGTCACTTAATGTATCATATTCTTTAATCTCTTGTAATTTAACATAATCCGTAATTTCGGATACTTCTTCCGCGACTATTTTCGTAGTGAAACTTTCACTTTCTTTATAGCCTTTTAATTTACCAGTAACATAGTAAACATTTTCATTACTTTTCGGGGTAATTTTAATTTCTGTTACTTCCCCATTTCTTAAATAATCGAATAATTCACCAGTTTTTAATTCATTTACTTTATCGCCTTGAAAAGTAAAGATTAGTAAAATTGCGCCAATAACAACAACTAATATTATATATGGCAAAGTATTCTTAACTTTATCATTTGAATTTTTATTCATATTTTTCCTCCGTACACTTAAGTATTATATCATACTTTTCATAAATTTCCTTATCAAATTTTGATTTTTTTATTCCCGGTATCCATATTATAACATTTTTACTATCAACTACAAGAGGGTAAACCTTTCTTTTTTTAATATCTATCTTAGAATTTTTGAATATATCATTTACTTTTTTCGTAGTTAACATACTTTTAACATGTATAACGTCATCTTTATGCATAGATCTTACATGAAGAGGTAATGCTATATCCTCACTATTAATCCTTATAACATTATTACTTTTATCTTCACTGTTAGATATTTTCTCAATTATAAAGTGTTCATTAATTTTAATGTTATCAGTCAATATATAATCATATGGAACAACAATCTTATTCTTTTCAATTATTAGATTATTATAACTTCTTCTGCCAATAAAACCATTGCCTAAATCAATTTGTTTATTTTTATTATCATTAATTAAATTTAATAAATCGATTTTATTCTTATCATTTATATCAAGGATTTCTTCTTTTTGAATATCCTCAATGACATATTCAATAATTTTTTCTTGAAGAAAAGGGTCTTCTTTTTTTAAATTAGAAATATTAATAATACCATTCTTATATATATTATGAATTTTACTTTTTATGACTCTATTTATATAATCATTATATTTACTTAATTCTTCACTAAATTTAATAAATTTTTTATGAATATTAACATCTTCCTTTTCTAATAAAGGTATGATAGTCTCTCGATATCTGTTCCGTGTATAATTGATATCATTATTAGTATAATCAGTAAAGTAGTTAATATTATTTATCTCATTGTATGCTAAAATTTCTTTTTTTGTAATGGTTAGTAAAGGTCTTACTAAATGATTGTTTAATCTTGGTATGCCCATATAACCTTTTAAGTTGCTTCCTCTTATTAGACGCATTAGAATTGTCTCTTCCAAATCATTGGCGTGATGAGCAGTCATAATATACTTAGCTTGATATTTTTCTTTTAACTCATTAAAGAATTGATATCTTTTACTTCTTCCTTCGCTCTCACTAAACTTATCATTTTTATAGGCAGTTATTTCCATATACTCAAAAATAAGATGATTATCTTGACAGTACTTCTTTAAAAACTCCGCTTCTTTAATGGCTTCTTTTCTAACATTATGATTTACATGGGCACAAATAATTTTATTAGGAAAATTAGTTTTTAAAAGATGAAGAAGACACATGGAATCAGGCCCACCCGAAGTACCAACGATAATAATGTCATCTTTATTAATTAAATTATTTAAAAAGGTAATAACTTCTTTCATAATAATCACAATGAACATTGTACCTTAAAGAAGTAAATATAGCAAGCAATATCACGAAAATATCACAAATTAAAATAAATGCAAAAAAATGTTTGACAAACTTATGTTCTTGTTATAAGATTGATTTATCAGAGAGTAAATGTAATTGAAAAATAAGGGGGAAATATGCACAATGAAACAATTACAAAAGAATATGAAGGGAAAATAATTAGATATACCGATGAGAATGGGAAATTTTATTATAGTATTGTTGACTTAGTTGCGATATTAACAAATAGTAAACGGCCAAGAAAATATTGGTATGATATTAAGGGCATGATTAAGAAAAATGATAGACAGTTGTCCTTAAAGATCGGAAAACTTAAGTTAAAAGCTAAAGATGGGAAGTATTATTTAACTGATGTTATAGAGGAAGTTAATTTAAGAAGTTTAATAAATGCAATACCTAGTCAAAGAAAAGAAAAATTTATTAAATGGATAAATGATATTACTAAGAAACAAATTATTCCTTATAATGAGCAGATAATTAATAATTTAATATATGAAATAAGAGGGGTTCAAGTTATGCTTGATAGTGACTTAGCTAATCTTTATTGTTTTTCCCAAGGAACTAAAGCTTTAAATCAAGCGGTTAAAAGAAATATTGAAAGATTTCCCAAGGATTTTTATTTTCAATTAACAAAAAAAGAATATATGTTATTACAGTCACAATTAGTGACCACGGTGAAAAACAGACTTCCTTATGTCTTTACAGAACAAGGTGTAGCTATGCTTGCCACTATTTTAAGGACTTCGGTTGCTAGTGCCATAAGTGTAAATATTATGCGTTCTTTTGCCATAATGCGAAAATATGTGGCAAATGAATTAATAGAACAAAAATATATCAATAACCAAGTATTTAAAAATACGGAAGATTTAAAAAATTTACAAGAAGCATTTAAAAAATTAGAAGAGAAAAAAGTAAATAATGAAATATATTTTAATGGACAAATATATGATGCTTATTCAAAAATTATGGATATATTTAAAAGGGCGAAAAAAGAATTGATTATAATTGATGGCTATGCCGATAAATCCGTTTTAGATATGATAAAAAATATTCATTTACCAGTTACTCTAATTTGTAAGAATAATTGTTTATTAAAGCCCTTAGATATTAAAAAATACAAAGTCCAATATCACAATTTAACTGTTAAATATGATAAGACTTTTCATGACCGCTATTTTATCCTTGACCAAGAAACTGTCTATCATTGTGGGGCTTCTCTTAATCGTATAGGATATAAAACTTTCTCGATTAATTTACTTTTAGACATCGACATTAAAAATTCATTACTAAAAAAAATTAAAATGAATAATTAACTATTCATTTTATCGAGCATATCGGAAATTCCAGCTGCATAATCACAAAGAGAATTTTGAATAGAGTTAATTAAGACTATCACCGCTTCTAAAAAATCTTCTTCGGTATAGTTATCTTTTTTCAAATCTAATAATTCTCTATTTAATATAATATTATTTTCAATATCTAACTCTTTACAAAGATTATTAGTAAATTCTGTTAATACTACTAATTGTTCGTATATAATTTGTTGCTTTTCTTTTAAAGATTGAGATTTAAAAAATCCCATATATTCATTAAATTCTTTGCTCATATTTTACCTAAACATACCATTAAGCTGATTAGCAATTTTTTGTTGTTCTTCTAAGCTTTCTGCCGCGGCAGCCTTTCTCCATAAAGTTTCAAATTTTCTTTTTTGACCTGTAACTTTTGCCATAGTTTGTTGTAATTTTGTTCTCCCATAAAAACGGTCTCTAGTATTATATCTAGCAGCCATTGCAGGATTTTGTGTTTCTCTTTGTTCACCCGAAACACTATACTCATATTTTGGAATGCTTCTCTCTCTATTGTGCTCAATAACATTACGTTCTTCTGTAGCTCTTTGGGCATAAGTTTGAATTTGATGTTTAACTCTAACAAGCTCTTCTTTTATAGCGTATGCCCTAGCAGGGTCTAGATATTCCTCATATGTATAAGATGATGAGTCAAACTGGTCTTGAATACCAGCACCCCATTTATGGGATTCTTCTTTTTTTACCGTTAATGAATCTAATTCCTTTTCTAGCATTTTTTGTGTTTGTCTTAAACTTTCTAAACTTTCCATAACTATTTCCTTTCTAAATAGATCTTCTAACATCATCAAGTCGATTAATATGTTCTATAGTAACTCTTATATTAGTTTGTAACCTATTAAATTCTTCTGGACTAAATGAAGACTTATAAACCTCTAATTCTTCACTATATTCCCTTAAAGCATTTTCTATTTGAACCATTCGTTCACTATTCCAAACTCTACTATTTTTAAGTTCAAAAACCAAATTATCAATTTTCTGAGTTAAAATATTTGGATCAAAAGCATTTCCTGAATTATTTTTCCCTTCCGTTAAATTATCTTCTTCTTCGAGATTCATTAAATCTTCAACATAACCACTTAAACTTGGATTTTTATATGCAATATCATCTATGGCATCGATTGCTTCCAGCAAAGTGGGAAAATCAGCACCACTATGCATAATATCATCATAAATAGCGTATAAATCAGCCCATTGATCTATAAATTTTAAATTTTCTTCTTGGGAAAATTTAGAAACATCGCCAATGTTATAGAAGCTCTTGGCCATTGCTTTTAATTTTACTAATAAATCGCTAACATTCATGCTACCATCTCTATTAAAATTTTATCATAAAATTTGTTCATTATCATTAATTAGGGCATATAAACGTAAATGTCATGTAAATTGCTATATATTTTTTAGATTGTATTCTAACATTTCTAAGATATCGCCATCTAATATCTTATCCGGATTATTACTTTCGTAATTACTTCTATTATCTTTAACAAGTTTGTAAGGCTCTAAAATATAACTTCTTATTTGACTACCAAATTCAATATTTTTTGAAGTATCTTTTAAAGCATCTCTTTTTTGGGTTTCTTCCTCTAGATATTTTTCGTACAATTTATTTTTAATAATTTTAATTGCCATTTCTTTATTTTTTAATTGGCTGCGTTCATTTTGACAATTTACCACGATTTTAGATGGCAGATGGGTAATTCTAACCGCTGAATTAGAGGTATTTACAGATTGTCCTCCGGCCCCACTGGAATGAAAAACGTCGATTTTTAAATCATTTTCATTTATTTCAATATTAGGGGTATCCATAAATTCCGGAGTAACAGTCACCGAAGCAAAGGAAGTATGTCTTCTTTTATTGCTATCAAAGGGAGATATTCTAACTAAACGATGAACCCCGCTTTCCCTTTGCAAATAACCATAAGCCATATAACCCTTGATGAGCATAGAGACAGCTTTTATCA
>CANQRA010000029.1 GCA_947626125.1 uncultured Bacilli bacterium | reverse complement strand
TCCTGCTGTTTCTTCATGTGATGTAACCTCCTTTCGTGAGAGTAAAAAACTCTCTATCCTTATTATAGCTATCCATTTGGGTCTGTACTATCATATTTTATATTTCCTACTTTACTACTTGATACTCTTCCTGCTCCATCTCTTACAAAGGCATATAATGTCTTTTCTCCTTGCACTATCAATGTTGGTATTGTTTGTTCATTTAATGTTCCTGGAGATGAACTATCACTATTCCAAGCACATCCACTTACATTATTAGATGTATTTATACAAAAGCTTTCTACATCACTTGAACTCCATGTTACATTATAATTTACTTTTGTTGTTTGGGTATATCCACTTGTTAAACTATATCCTGTATTTGCTTTATTTCCTGTTATCGTAAAATTACTTATTACGGGATTTGTTTTATCTAAGGTTATGGTTTGACTTGTACTTCCTACATTCCCTGCTTTGTCTTTGACATTTATTTTTATTGTTTTTAATCCCTCTGTATCATTTATATCCATTTCTACATTAGTTAATGTTTTAGTGGTACTACTTCTATATGATGTACAATCTCCTTCTTCTATACAATAGCTATCCATGTTATCTTCCGTTATATTTGCTGTATATGTGATATTTTTGGTTTGAGTATATTTTTCACCATTAATTAATGTTTGGCCTGCTTCAGCACTTCCTTTTAAGGTTAATGTTACTTTTGGAGCTGTTCTATCTACAATTATAGTTTTGCTCATTACACTTGATACATTCCTAGCTTTATCTCTTACATATGCATAAATTGTTTTAGTACCTTCTGTATTTACTGTTATGGTTCCACTTATACTTTGTGCTCCATTTGTCTTTTGCCAGTCACTTTCAGTACATGTAGAACTTCCCTCTTTAACACAATAATATACAACATCACTATCTTCCCATGTAACTGTATAACTTATTTCATAATTATATATATAATCACTTTTTACATTATTATCTTTATCTGTTCCACTTAGCGTTATACTTTTTACTGTTGGCTTGGTATTATCTATATCAAAATACATTTGGCAATATATTGATACTGTTGTTTCTAATCTTACTCTACCTTCATCTGTTTGACTTACTTTGTCTTTTACTTCACTTCCATGATAATCATAACACTTTGTTCTACTTGTATTTAATATATATCCTTCAGTTGGATATTCATTACTTGATTGTTTAACATAATTAGAACTACCTTTTGCACTTTGCAAATAAATTCCAAAGTCATTTACATTTATATATTTGTCATTTAGTTTATTTGTTTCTAAGGTATAACTATTCCTTACTTTATTATCATGATATTTATCTACTTGTAATATTACTATTGCTAATACTACAAACATTATAGTACTTATTATAAAATATTTCTTTTGTTCTTCCATTTCTATTCTCCCATTATACGTTTTACGCATATTATATTTAAATTATATACGTATAACGCATAAAAGTCAATATACGTCCTCCGTATAAAATACAATATATTTAAGGAGAATAAGCATGAACATAAATAGATTAAAAGAAATTAGAGAGGATAAAGATTTATCACAATTAGAATTAGCTAATTTATTAAAAGTTACACAACCCCAATATAGTAGATATGAATTAGGTGTTAATACAATACCCTTAGAAAAGTTATATCAATTAGCGGATTTCTATAATACTAGTCTTGATTATTTATTATATCGAACTGATGAAAGAAAACCTTATCCTAAAAGTATTATGAATAAAAAATAAAAGAGCTTTCATTAATCCAGGGCTTAATCCAGGGCTTTAATCCAAGGCTTAATCCATAGCTCTTTTAAACATTTTTTCTAATTCGTATATACTAAATTTAATGATGGTAGGTCTACCATGAGGACAATTATAGGGATTATCACATTTAACTAAATTATTAAGTAATCCTTCTATTTCTAACATAGAGATATGTTCATTAGCTTTAATAGCCATTTTACAGGCTAAAGTTATAGCAACATTTTCTCTAAATTTAATGGGGTCAAAGTTACCTTCTAGGTTAATAATTAAATCAATTATTTTACGAATACTTTCTTCTTCATAACCAGTTTTTAACCATGTGGGATGACTTTTTACTAAAATCGTATTAATGCCAAATACTTCCCATACAAAGCCCATTTTATCAAAGACATCATGATATAATTCAAATTTTATAAATTCGCTTTGGGAAAGTTCAATACTTATAGGAATTAATAAATCAATAATATTAATTTTATCTTTTTTTAAATTAGCTAAATAATTTTCATAATTAACTCTTTCTTGGGCAGCATGTTGGTCTAATAAATAAATACCATCTTCGTTATCACATACAATATATGTACCTAAACATAAGCCTACAGGATGTAAAACTAAACTTTTAAATTCTTCATTAACAACTGGTTTTTGTTCATTACCAAAGTCAAAAGTAGTTTGTTTACCTTGTAAATCTTTAAAATTATCTACATAATCTTTTATAGGAGTAAAGGAAGGATTAGTATTTTTATCTTCTTCACTTACTTTACTCATGTCAGGAATTAATAAACTATTATATAAAGCATCTTTGATGGTTTCATAGATTAAATTATATAAATCATTTATTTTGCTTATTTTAACATCTTGTTTAGTGGGATGGATATTAACATCTACTAAAGTGGGGTCTGTGTCTATATTTATTACCACGACTGGATATTTACCATCAGGTTTATAAGTATAATAAGCATCATTAATGGCTTTATTAATATCATTATTTCGAACTACTCTGCCATTAATAAAAGTTATTAAATGATTACGATTAGATTTTAATATCTCGGGTTTAGATATATAACCACTTAAAGCAAAATCATCATTTAATTTATTAATGGGAAGCATTTTACTGGATATACTTAAACCATATATTTCATGAATACATTTAAGTAAATTGTTACTACCACTTGTTTTAAAAATATTATTGTTATCATTAGTAAGCGAAAATGATATTTCAGGATGTGCTAAGGCAATTTTTTCTAAAAAATTTGTGGTATTAGCTAGTTCTGTATTTTCGCTTTTTAAAAATTTTAAACGCGCAGGAGTATTATAAAATAAATTAGTGATGGTTATTTTAGTTCCTATTCTACTGCTCGCCGGTTTTTGTTCTAAAAGATTTCCTCCTTTAATATGAATAAAAGTACCTATATCTTTTTTACAAGTTTCTAAGGTAACCTCAGAAACACTTGCAATGGAAGGAAGAGCTTCACCTCTAAAACCTAAAGTCCCAATAAAAAATAAATCATCATCTTTATAGATTTTACTAGTTGCATGTCTTTGAAAAGCAAGTAAGGCATCATCACTATCCATACCAACACCATCATCAATGACACTTATCTCTTCTAGTCCCCCTTTTACTAAATTAACTTTAATATTCTCTGCTTTAGCATCAATCGCATTTTCCACTAACTCCTTAACAACTGATGCACATCTTTCTACTACTTCGCCAGCCGCGATTTTATTAGCTAAATTTTCACTCATTACTTTTATAACACTCATACATACCTCTACTTGATAAGGGAATCTCTTGTCTCTAATAAAACATTAGAATAAATAACTCCTTTATCTTTTATAAATATAAATCCTCCATCAATTAATATATCTGTTGGTTTATTAATAATTATTTCATAATTTAATTTTTCATTATCTTTTTTCGTTTTTATAACTTTATCACTACTAAGAAATAGAGTTAAATTACTATTCCCTTTTATTATATAATCATCTATATATAATAAATAATCATCATTTAATTTTTTAGTTTTAGTAATAATTTTGTTTAAACAATGTTGATTTTCCGCTAATAATCCGGGTGTATCATAGATAATAAAATCATCTTTCTTTAATTTAATAAAATCTAATGTTGTATTTTGATATTTACTAGTTGTTAAGTCGCTATTAATTAAGAGATTTATTAATGTACTTTTGCCAGCATCACTAGCTCCCGCGATAATAACTTCATGATAATTATTTATTAATTCTGTTAAAGATGCTAAAGATAACTTTTGTTTAGCACTAATAAAGATGACATCTTCTTCTATATTATATACTCTTTTTATATTTTCTTTTAAATGATTTAATTTTAAATTTTGGGGAATAAGGTCACATTTATTAATAACTAGTATTTTTTGATTAGTTATTCTTTGATAACTTCCGATAACCTCATTATTAAGATTAAATAAATCCGTAATAAAAATAGTAAATTTATTTAACTTATTAATTTTATTTAATATTTTTAAATTATCTATTTTAGTTGTCACTTTAATTTCTTGGTTATAATTTCTTGTTTTAAAGCATCTTTCACAATAAGGATTAGAAAGTATTTTGGTATAACCTAAGGCAGATGCATCGGTATTTTGTAAAGTTATCCCACAGCCTATACATTTACTCATAGTACTCTCCCTTAAATAAAATGCCTTTTTTATTTAATTTTTTAATTATTTTCTTTTCCATGGACCGAGCTAGACGATTTAAAAATGGTTCATCTTCACTGATGGCATTAACTAAAATGGTCGTGAAATTCATTTTGTTGCCACCCCAAATATCGGTTAAAAGAGAATCGCCAATCATGGCTATTTCCGTATCTTTTAAATTATATAAATTCATAATTTTTTTTAATTTTTTGGTCATGGGTTTTTTGGAAGAAAAAGATGTATCTAAATTAAGTTTTTCTTTAAAAGGGCGTAAACGATTTTTATTACTATTAGAAACAATAATAACGCGAAAATCATGCTCTAAGTCAAACATCTTTTCTCTTAATTTATCATCGGGATAATCTACTTCATAACTAGCTAAAGTATTATTCAAATCAAATAATAAACATTTAATGCCTCTTTTTTTTAATTTTTTATAATTAATTGTATAAATGCTTTGCGCATAAACATCCGGCACAAATATATCCATTCTAACCACAACTTTCCATACTTGCTAAAATAATTATATAATAGAAAGATAAAAAAAAGAAGAATTAAATGCAAATAACTCTTCTAAAATAAACTTAATTGAGCTGATTCAGGCATATTTTTGAAAACACCTAAACTTCTTAATTTATCCATGGTTGATGTATTAACTTTACCTCGCGTTTGAAAATCTTCAACACAGAAAAATTCTTTTTTATTTCTTTCTTCGACAATCTGTTTACCGACAGCTTCCCCAAGACCATCAAGAGTACAGAAAGGCGAAATTAAAGTTACTTTATCTTCCGCGATAACATAATTTTTCGCTTCACTTCTCTTAATATCGATATTGCCAAATTTAAATCCACGAGCAGTCGCTTCTAAAGCAAGTTTCAATGTTTCTAATAAAACAGTTTCTTTCGTACTTGCTTCATAACCTTTGCCAATTATATCATTAATACGAGCTTTGATGGCATCGTAGCCTTGAATCATCGTTTCTATTTCAAAAGTATCAAAACGCGTAGAAAAATAAGAAGCATAGTATTCCGCAGGATAATGAACCTTAAACCACGCGATGCGGAAAGCACTCATAACATAAGCGGCGGCATGGGCTTTAGGGAACATGTACTTGATTTTTTCACAAGAGTTGATATACCAATCAGGGATATTAGCCTCGATCATTGTTTGTTTATGTTTAGCCCAACCTTCAGGATCTTTACTAGCTTTTCCTTTACGCACAAATTCCATAATTTTAAAAGCTTTAATTGGTTCCATGCCACATTGAATTAAGAAAACCATAATGTCATCACGACACCCGATTACTTCTTTAAAAGGGACTATGCCTTTGCGAATTAATTCTTGGGCATTACCTAGCCAGACATCTGTACCATGGGAAAGCCCGGATATTTTAATAAGTTCGCCAAAGGTTGTGGGTTTAGTATCTCTAAGCATACCAATGGTAAAAGGGGTGCCAAATTCGGGAACTCCTAAAGTACCTGTGTCATTCATGATTTGTTCTTTGGTTACGCCCAAAGGTTCTGGAGATAAGAATAATCCCATTGTTTCTTTATCATCAAAAGGTACTTTGCGCACATCTAAGCCGGTTAAATCTTGTAACATTCTAAGTTGAGTTGGGTCCGTATGGCCTAAGATATCTAACTTTAAGACATCTTGGTCGATGGCATGGTAATCAAAATGGGTTGTTCGCCAGGCTTTGTCAGGGTCATCGGCCGGGAATTGATAAGGTGTGAAGTCATATACATCCATATAACCGGGGATAACAACAATACCTCCGGGATGTTGACCCGTTGTTCTTTTAACGCCAACACAACCAGCCGCTAAGCGTTCAATTTCGACATTCCGCATAATAATATTTTTATCTTCACAATAACCACGCACAAAACCAAAGGCGGTTTTTTCCGCGACTGTACCGATAGTTCCAGCCCGATAAACATTGTCTTCGCCAAATAAGACTTTGGTATATTCATGGGCCGCAGCTTGGTTTAAATCGGAAAAGTTTAGGTCAATGTCGGGTACTTTATCCGCATTAAAGCCTAAGAAGGTAGCAAAAGGCATATCTTCCCCATCTTTAATCATTTTTGTTCCACATTTAGGACAATCTTTATCTGGCAAATCAAAACCAATCCCATATTTTAAAGCCAAATCTTCGCCATTTTCATCTTTAAAAATAGAATATTTACAATTAGGACAACGATAATGACTAGGTAGAGGATTAACTTCGGTAATTCCCATCATGGTGGCGACAAAAGATGAACCAACCGAACCACGGGAACCGACTAAAAAGCCATCATCATTACTCTTTTTAACTAGCTTTTGAGCAATTAAGTAAATTACATCAAAGCCACCCCCAATAATTCCTTTTAACTCTTGCTCAATCCGGTCACGAATATTGTCCGGAAGGGGGTCGCCATACCAATCTTTAGCTTTGGTATAAACCATTTCTTCCACGATTTCTTTGGAATTTTCAATTTTAGGCGAGAAAGGAACACCACCAGTTTCAATAATAACTTCGACAATTTCACATTTACTAGCAATAATATTCGGGTTCGTTACGACGATTTCCCTCGCTTTTTCTTCGCCTAAGAAGGAAAAAGCATCTAACATTTCTCTAGTGGTATAAAAATGCATGTCGGGTGGAGTTATTCCTCTTTTATTTAAAGGATGAAGTTTACCATTAGTTTTTTGGGCAATAATGATATCTCGATATATTTTATCTTCTCTGGTTAAATGATGGGAATCACTAGTTGCACAAACCATGACCCCAGCTTCTTCCGCGATTTTCACAATTCTTTGAATATGTGTATAAATATCTTGCATATTTTTAATACTACTTGCTTCTAAATCACAAAGATAAGAATACACTTCGGGTGGTTGCACTTCTATGTAGTCATAAAATTGCATCATTTTAGCAAGTTCTTCATCTTCTTTGGTAAAAGCTGATTCAAAGATTTCCCCATTAACACAACCACTGCCAAAAAGTAATCCTTCCCGGTGGGTCTCTAATTCTTCTCTTGGTAATTTAGATTGGTCGCCTTTATATAAATACTTTGTATTAGCAAAACTAATTAATTTAAATAAATTTTTTAAACCTACTTTATTTTGCACTAACACACACATATGAAAAGGTCTTAAGAATTTTAATAATTCATTTTTATCGATGGAATTATATAATTTAGTCGTTGTTTCAATATTACGATTACTTAAAACTTTACACATTTTATAAAAACCAATCGCGGTACCTTCACTATCATAATCCCCACGGTGGTGGGAAGATTCATCCCATGGAACTTCTAAGTTTTTAACAAGGGTTGATAACTTATGATTTTTCCACTCCGGATATAGGGTTCTCGCCATACTCATGGTATCAATCACGGTATTTTTGAATTCCCCTAAATGATATTTATTCATGGCAGCACTTATAAAACCAATATCGAAGGCAGCATTATGAGCAACCATCGGTGCATCTTTGACAAATTCTAAGAATCTTTTGGTAACATTCTCTTCAGTATCTTTATCTT
The DNA here is from genome assembly GCA_947626125.1 of uncultured Bacilli bacterium. Taxonomy (GTDB): domain Bacteria; phylum Bacillota_I; class Bacilli_A; order RF39; family UBA660; genus SIG200. The sequence continues at coordinate 6,368 of CANQRA010000029.1, read as the reverse complement.
GTAACATCTCATCGGTTATATTCGTTAGTTCCACAATTCTTTCAGGTAATTTACGATGAGGATTAATTAGTTCATCAAAACGGTCAGTAATCTCGCCATTTTTGATTTTTACAGCCCCGATTTCAATCATTTGGTCTTTATAAGGAGTAAAACCCGTGGTTTCAGTATCGAAAACAACAAATTCGGTTTCTAATAAATCATAATCAGCTAAATTATAAATTAAGTTATTTTCATTATTGACAATACTCATCTCAGCTCCATAAATAACTTTAAATTTATCTTCTTCGTTTTCAATACCATTATTTATATCACATACGGCATGGTATAAATCTGGATAAGCTTGTAAGCAATCATGGTCCGTAACGGCGACTGCTTTATGACCTAGACCTTTAGCAAATTTAACTAAAGCTTTGGCGTCCGTTACCCCATCCATGGCACTCATCATTGTATGGGCATGAAGTTCTACTCTCTTCTCTTCTTCATCATCGGTAACTTTTACAGCTTTACTTGGAATAGATTCGATGGAAAAACCATTAATAAGCATTTGTTTCGAATAATTATCCATTTCGACATTACCAACAATTCGATACCAATTATTAAGTTTGAGACCTTTTTTAATTTGGTCATATTCTTCTTTTTTAAAACGAACAAATTTAACTATAAAACTATCGGTTTTATCACTTACTTTTAAATTAATAATATAGGCGGTAGCTTTTTGGCCTTTTCTTTCACTAGTCTCAATTCCAAAGATATAACCCTCAATAATAATGCCTTTTTGTTCCCCAATGATATTTTTAATCATCGTTACTTCGCCATCTTTATGATAACCAAAAATAACGGGACTTTCTTCTTTTTTCTCCACTTTAACATTTTTAACTTCTTGCATTTCTTTTTGGAGTTCTTCGCTTTTTTCTTTAGATACACTAGCACTCAAAGAAATATTAACAAGGCCTAAATTATTTAGAGCATCTAAAATATCTTTTTCAATATGTTGGAAAGTCGTAAGTTCACTATCTGAAGATACTTCTAAATAGATAACATTGTCTTTTACTTCTTTAAAACAATTTTCTAAACTCATTAATGAGGGATGTTCAAAAATAATACTAGCTAATATTTTATTAAAATAACTACTTATATCTTCAGGTGTAATATTTTCATAATTAAATTTAATAAAACATTTATCGATGGCATTAATTCCTTTTTTAGCTTTACTGATTATTAGAAGTGCATCATCATAAGGTAAAATGCTTTTACTATTTAAATAAACAGTATATACTTTCGTTTCTTTATTAAAAATAACTTTACTTATTTCTAAACTTTCATAAGAATTTTTATATTCACAATCAATACTATTTAAAAATCTTTTTACTTCTTCCATGCTTAATCCTTCTTTAAATTATTTACAATGATATGATATTTATCAAATCTTTTACTCACAGTTCCCCATATTTTAACCATATCATTGGGTTTGATATCTTGTATTAATCTTATATTTTGGGGAAAAACAGTAAAATCAGCTTCACCAGTTTCATCACTCGCCCTTAAAAATGCCATATCTTCATTTTTCTTAGTTTTTATTCTTTTAACATTTTCTATCATAACATAAAGATAAACATTTTTAAATGCATTTTTTGTCATATTAACAATTTTTAAAACATTAGGGCCAATTTCTTTACTCGCCGGGTGATTACTAATAAAAAAGCCATAACTATTTAATTCATTTAATCTTAAAGTATCTTCTTTATAATTACTGATTTTTTCAATGTGGGGAATTAAAGCATAATCGCCCAATTCTAAAGATAAATTCCCATAGTTAATAAATTCATCTAAATTACTAATTAAAGTTTTCATATTAAATTCAAAATCATGAAAGACATCCGCATTAATTAATTTCAAATAATCATTCTTGGTCATAAATTTACAAGTTCTTTTAAAGAAGGCAAAGATATCACTATATAAACCATTTTTATTTCTTTCTTCAATTATATTGTTGATAACTTCTTTATTTAAATTCTTGATTAATTTAAAAGGTAAATAGACATTATGACCATCTAAGATAAATTCATTCGTCGATTTATTAATATGAACCGGCTCAATAAGAAGGTTACTTTGTTTTAAGGAAACCAAATATTTTTTGACTTTTTCACTACTACCTAGAGTACTATCTAAAAGAGTAAAGGTGAACAATGCTTTATAATGAACTTTTAAATAAGCCATTTGATAAGATATAATGGCATACGCAACAGAATGGGCTTTATTAAAACCATAATCGGCAAACTTTATAATATGTTCATATATATTATTGGCTAAGTCTTCAGGATAACCATTTTTTGTACTTCTTTTAAGAAATTCTTCCTTTTGTTTTATAATCATATCCATCTTTTTTTTAGCCATTGCTCTTCTAATATTATCCGCTTCAGCATAAGTAAAAGAGGCCATTTTAACTAGAATACTAATTACTTGTTCTTGATAAACAATAACTCCGTAAGTTTCTTCTAAAATACTTTTTAAATCTTCATGATAATAAGTTATGGGGGCAATTCCCTTTTTCCTTTTAATATATGTTTCTAATTCTTGGGAAGGACCCGGACGAACTAAGGCAATGGAAGCCACTAACTCATTAAAATTATGGGGCTCATACTTAAGAAGCATACTCTTAAATGTTGGCGTTTCAAATTGAAAGATGCCATCAGTATCCCCCATGCAAAATAAATGATACACTTCTTTATCATCAAGGGGAATATTATTAATATTAAAATGGGGGATATGTTTGATAATGCTACTTATGGTACTTAAATTTTTTAAAGCTAAGAAATCCATTTTTAACAAACCTAAATCTTCTAAATATTCCATAGGAACACCCGTTAAATAAATATCATTGTTTTTATACATGGGAATAATATCATCTAGAGGGCGACTCGCAATAACAATCCCGGCAGCATGAGTACTAATATTTCTTTTAAGTCCCTCTAATTTTAAAGCTATTTGATACATTTTCTTGATTTCAGCATAACTACTAAGATAGGCTTTAACATCTTTATTATTTAAATTATGAGTTAAATCTTCATCTTTATTAATAACTTTTAAGAATTTATTTAAGAGTTTATCATCAAGCTGTAAAATATTGCCTACTTCTCTTAAAACTAACCTTGTTTTTAAAGTTGTAAAGGTAATTCCGCCGGCCACATTATCATGACCATATTTATCTTTAACATAATTTATTACTTCTTCTCTTTTGGTACTATCAAAGTCAATATCGATGTCGGGCATTGTAACTCTTTCATAATTTAAGAATCTTTCAAATAACAAATTATATTTAAGGGGGTCAATGTCGGTAATCCCAATTACGAAACTTACTAAACTCCCCGCGGCACTTCCTCTTCCTGGACCTACTAAAATATCATGCTTTTTTGCATATAAAACATAATCATAAACAATTAAAAAATAATCCACAAACCCCATTTTATTAATAACATTTAGTTCATATTTTAATCTTTCTAAATAATTTGCAGGAACCTTATTATTTAATCTTTTATTTAAACCTTTTAGACACAATTCTTGTAAAAATTCTTTCGAATTTTCTTTATATACAGGAATATATTTTTTATCATCTTCTAAAGACACATTTAATAAATTTACTACTTCATCAATTTTAGCTAAATCATAATTAGTTAGATGTTCATAATTAAAATAATTATCTAAGTAGTTGCCTTCTTCCATCTCATTCATAAAATCCAAATATTTTAAATATTTAGTATCTTCTAATGAAAATGCTTTAATATCATTAACATAAACAACATCATTACTTTTTATTAAAGCATTTTGTAATTCGGATTGGTTAGAATACCCAAGATAAATATGCGAGAAAAAACTTAAATCTTCATATATTTTAATACTTTTATAAGGAATAATTAAAAGAAGATGTTGACAATAATTCTTTAATTCTAAAATACTGATTTTTCTTTCCGTTATAATCGTATTTATTTTCAGTAAATTTTTGTATCCTTCTTTATTTTCGGCATACAAATAAATACTATAATTATTAATAAATACTTCTAACCCAATGATAGGCTTGATATGATTACTTTGACAGGCTTTATAAAATTCAATAACCCCGAATAAATTAACATCACAGATGGCACAGCTTTTTATATTTTTTTGAATACAAAAGTTAATTAAATCTTTAACTTTAATTAGACTTTTTAAGATACTATAGTCAGTTGTAACTTTAAGGGGTGTATACATAAAACCCTCCTAAAACAATTATAACACAAGATAGGAAATTGCATAAAAATATTTGACATATTATTTAATATATGATAAAGTTTTTAAAGAAAAAGGAGGCAAATATGGCAAAGAAAGTTACAAATAAAAAGCCTTTAACAGGGAACTTAGTTAGTCATGCTGAAAATAAAACAAAGACAAAACAAAAACCAAATTTACAAAAAAAGACTATCAATGGTCAAAAAGTAATTATTAGTGCAAGAGAAGCAAAAAAATTAAAATAATTTTAGAGAATTAAAAAAGACTTTAATGGTTGTCATTAAGGCCTTTTTTATTTTAAAGAGAATCCTTGTTCAGGTTCTTCTTTTCTAGCTAAATTGGATAATTCGGTACAAATTAGTTGGTCTTTTTCCCGCGTTTCGTCACTAATTCTTTGAGCTGCAACAACATTCCCTTCTAAATTTCTACTAGGAATATTTTCCGCGGTAAAAGCAATACAACTTGTTAAATTAACTCTTTCTTGCGATAGCATACTTACCACTTCAAATAAACGTGTATCATGAGGGTTTTCTTTAATTATCCCTAAAAGAATATCGCATGCATTATCCATAGTTAAATTAGCTTTATTTAAATTAGTTAAAATTAAATCAGCAGTATCTGGGGTATTACTTAATCTATCCATATCTCCTCCTATGATAATAGTAACATTTTTTTGAAAGTTTGTAAAATATTTCCTGTTAAAATGTGTCTAGTTATTTAATTCATCAACTATTTTTTTAAAAGTATCTTCATTCCAAATAGTTATGCCTAAAGCTTTTGCTTTTTCATACTTACTTCCTGGGTCGCTTCCCACGATAACTACATCCGTCTTTTTACTGACAGAATCAGAAAATGTTCCACTGTACTCTTCAATTAAAGCTTTGATTTGGTCTCTTCCCATAAATGATATAGCTCCCGTCATAACAAATTTTTTATTAGTTATATATTCATTTATTTTTTTCTTAACGCCTAAATATTGCATATTAATATCTAACATCTTTAAAGTATCAATTAAATTTCTATTTTGTTTAAAATATTGATAAATACTTTCCGCTAAAATATCACCAATATCTTTAATTTGTAATAATTCTTCAGTCGTGGCATTCATTAAAGAATCGATATCGCCAAAATATTCGGCGAGTACTTTGGCGGTTTTACTTCCTACACCACTGATTCCTAAACCAAATAATAATTTTTCTAAGCTATTCTTTTTACTGTTTTCCACAGCTTCGAGCATATTATCAAAACTTTTACGTCCAAAACCTTCTAAAACTAAAATATCATCTTCATGTTCTTTTAAGTGATAGAAATCAGGAATGGTTCTAATAAAACCTAAATTATAAAAATCTTCAATAATTTCTTCGCCTAAACCATCAATATTCATGGCATCTCTAGATGCAAAATGAATTAAGCCTTCAATTCCCCGGGCAGGACAAGATGCATTAGGACAATAATAATCAACTTGGCCTTCTTTCTTAATAAGAGGCGTATTACAAATAGGACAGTTAGTAATCATTTGAAAATCTTTTTCTGCGCCTGTTCTTCTTTCTATAACGGCACCTTTAACTTCAGGGATTACATCACCTGCTTTATGAACAATTACGGTATCGCCAATTTTAAGGCCTAAATTATTAACAAAATCTTCATTATGTAAAGTTGCTCTAGCAATCGTGGAACCCATGACTAACACAGGTTCTAACACGGCATTCGGAGTTATTTGTCCCGTTCTTCCTACCGTAAAAATAATATCTTTTAATTTGGTTAAAACATCATTATGAGGAAATTTATAAGCCACTACCCACCTTGGATATTTGGCTGTACTACCTAATTCTCTTTGTTCATTAATATCATTTACTTTGATGACAACCCCGTCTATTTCATAAGGAAGACTTTCTCTTTTTTCGGTATATTCAGCGATAAATGACAAAGCTTCATCAATATTTTTAACTAAGCGATTGGCGGGATTAACTTTAAAACCTAAATCTTGCATAAATTTTAAAGCATCGCTATGCTTATTAATTCCATAATCTAGCGGATTAGGCAAATGATAAATAAAATTATTTAAATTTCTTTTGGCGGCAATGGAAGAATCAAATTGACGAACA
>CANQRA010000028.1 GCA_947626125.1 uncultured Bacilli bacterium | reverse complement strand
GCTTTAATTATTGCTGAATTAAAAGATATAACTCGTTTTAATAATATTAAACAAATTAATGCTAGTTGTGGATTAGACCCAACTATAATCAAATCTGGAAAAAGTATTAATTATCATGGCCCTATTTCAAAAAGAGGAAATAAGTATGCTAGAAAAATTTTATTTAATTGTAGTCGAAATATTGTAATTTTATCTGCAAAACTTAATAAAGAAAATTCTATTTATGTTTATTATCAAAAGAAAAAACAGGAAGGTAAACATTACTATGCTTGTTTAACTGCCTGTTCAACTAAACTAATTAGAATTATTTATGCATTATGCATGAATAACTCAACCCAAGATTAGTTTAGCAAATTATTAAACATATATCAATTGTTTGTTGCTATTTTAACGCCAAAATTTTAAAAAATGGGTAGTTTTGGTGTTTTAAGTCGTGAGATAATTTAGAAAATTTAATAAAATTGTAACTTTTTTAAGAAATTTGCAAAAAACACTTGTAAAAGCTTAGAAAGTCATAATTTTAAAACATTTCAAACTATTTACATAGTGCCCATTTTATCGAAAAGATTTCTTCTTTATCAAAAGATTTACTTCTTATTAATAATGTGGTTCTTGCATATAAATTAGGATTATTTGGTGAACAGCAAATATATAAATCTTTATTATTTAAATTAATTTCACTAGTAATCCTTTTTTCACCGAGTAACCATTCCAGAATAATAATTTTTTTAGGAAAAATAATTTTTTGCACATTTGTAAAATAAGGATATTCTTTAAAGTTAGGGCATTTAATCCACTCTAACTTAGAAATTAGTCTTGCATCACTATGAAATAAATAGTCTATTATTTCCTCTTTTTGCGCATTTACAATCAATTTATCAGTTAATATATTATCATTTATAGTTATTTCTCTTGTTGCATTAACATTATCGTAAATATTTTTACTGGTAACCTCTATTTTATTTTCGCTATAAAAATGGACAACGCTATTACAATTTATATTTTGGTTTTCGCCATTAATTGAAATCGTGTTATGACAATATGTTTTTTTATAATACTCTTTCGATAGTTTACATCCATATCCTGAAGTAGATAAATCATGCGTTAAAAAAAGATGATTATGTTTTATTTCCACATTTAATGTATCAAAATGAGCATGACTACAATTTACATTTTGATATTTGATAAATATATTCCAATAATTATTTTTTATAATTGAAAAACCACTATCTAAGCAATGAACAGTTTGATTATTGTTTTTACCCAATTTTATATCATTTAATATTTTGACAAAATCATTGTTAAATACTTGATTGCCAAGTTTAAATACATCATAATAATCTTTTAACTGACGATTAGGCCACCCATCATTAGGACTAGGTAATGAACAATCATTAAAGCTACACTTAAAAGCTTGCACCAACATCTTTTTTATCATTTCTTGATATTTTAAAGGAATATTATATCTATACTCTTTCGATATTTTAAGGACTTCTAATATGGGTTTTAAAACAAATAAATGATAATGGAAAGATCCCTCATACCAAAAGTAGTCAGCCGTAACGCCTAAATCCAATTGCTGATAAAATGAATATTTTGATGAGAAAGCAAAATCCAGCATTTCCTTATTATTAGATAACATTCCCATTATAGCAATTGCACAAATTTCATAAAATTGGATATTGTGTATTTTCTCAACTTGTGGTTTTAAAAGATTATAGATTTTTCCAAACAAATCAAATATTTTAACCTTTAATTCATCTGATAAATAATCTTTTACATTATTTACTGTATAAGCAATTTGAATAGTTATCATAGCTTCATTTAAACCTTGAGAAGTAATTTTCCCCAAATTATTAGGTTTAGCCTCATTTTCTTCAAATATATTACCATTTTTATCATGAAGGGGAAACTTATCATAATTATCAGCATAATATTGCAAAGTATTCTTAATAAATTCCATATACTTTTTATTATGATTAATTAAATATTTTTGCGAGTAATCTTCTAATTGAGAAAATAATTTATATCTATATTTAGTAATCCACGCTCTTTTTTTCTTCTCATCACTATATTTAAAGTGGCAAAGCGGACATTCAAAATAATTATAATTTTCTATATCAAAAATGAGTTCAGCTCCGTCTTTATCACAATAATAATCATGAATCCAACCACTTAATAATTGATAATCATCTACTAATTTCATTCCAGCCTCCTGTAAAAATATTTTGTATCTCGCTACTTATTGTCTGTTAAAACCCTTATTAAAGTTCTTTTCTTTTCTTCTGAAATAGGGCTTCCAGCAGCTTTATCATGGCCTTTACCCCCAAAAGCTTCCGCGATTAATCTAACATTGACATTATCATTAATACTACGATAAGAAATAACGCCATAATCAAGAGCAATAAGCATAACAAAATCCATATCATAATGATGATTTCTAAAATACTCGGTTAAATCATTACGATATTCATAATCAATAAAGACTATGCCAGCTTTAAAACCTAATATTTCCTCATAATAAACTTGTTTAGCGTAATTAGCTAGCTTTTCTTCTACTTGCTCTATTTTATTTTTGATTAGCATTTTTTCTAACTCACTAAAAGTAAATCTTTCGCCATCATCAATACTTAATTTATCAAACATTAATTTAATATAATTACTACACCCAACTGCATCAAATAACAAAGTTAATTCATGAGGCATTTCTTCATTATATTTTGTTTTCCATTCCCAAGTATCATATTTTCTCGTTAACTCCGAAAAATCTTTAATCTTTTGGTTGTCGGAATTTAAAAATTTATTACTTACAAGCCAATCATAAAACAAGCTCGTGCCCGAGCAAAGCCCATTTTCATTCGATACCTTGATTGTTGTAAAATCATACTTATTATAGTTCCCTTCGATGGCGGATTTATGATGATCAAAGACAAAAAATTTGTTTTTTAATCTCTCATCGTTTGCTACTTTACTTAATGTTGGCTCTTCAAGCCATAAATCAGTGACAAAAATCATATCATAAGCATAAATATTGCCATTATCATAGTATTTTTTTATTTCTTTTTGCAGATTAATTGTTTCACATAAGACATATTCTACATCAGCAAAAGCAAGTTTAGCTAAAACAGCATTACCCATACCATCAATATCACTCTTATGTGTAAATAATAATACTTTCATTACTCTCATCTCCTAATTATTTCATTTTTCTAAATAATCTCTTCGCATTTTCATTAGTTATTCGTTCTACTTCTTCATAGGAACATTGTCTTACTTCAGCAAGCTTAGCAATTATATATTTTATATTTGCCGTTTCATTAATTTTTCCCTTTAAGGGCTCAGGTGCTATATAAGGACTATCTGTTTCCACTAAAAATAAATCGTCAGGAACAGTCTTTGCCACTTCCAAAGATTTCTTAGCAGTTTTATAAGTTATTCTCCCGGCAAAGGAAATATAGAAGTTATTATCTATTAGATATTTAAGAACCTCTAAATCTGGTTGGAAACAGTGAAATACACAACCATACTTAGGTTTTGCATCTCTTGCAAAAATTTCCCTTACTAATTTATTTGTATTATTCGCATGAATAATTACTGGTAGATGCATATCGTTAGCTATTATAATTTGCCTAATTAAATATTCTTTCTGCTCATCCAAATTACTCTTAGTATTGTCAAGTCCTATTTCCCCAATTGCTACAACTTTGGGATTAGAAGCTAAAGCATATAAGCTATCTATGGTTTTTAGAGGCACCATATCGATATACAAGGGATGAATGCCCACAGAAGAGAAAAACTTAGCATTTGAATTGGCAATATTTAGAGTTTCATTTGAAGTTTCCATATCTAACCCAGCATTAATTACTTTTTCAATATCAGGATTATTATTAATTGCATTTATATATTTTTCTTCATCTTCTAAGACTTTTCTATTAATATGCATATGTGAATCAATAATCATACTTCTACCTCGATATTGTAATAATCAAAATTTTTCATAATGCGTCCACATTCTCAAAACGTGAATTTCTTTTTTATTCTCATCAACTTCATAAACTATTCTATGTTGTCTATTTATTCTTCTAGAATATAAACCATTTAATTCTCCAGTTAATTTTTCATAAGCAGGCGGATAGCAAAAAGGGTCTTCAATCATTAAATTTAATATATTTTTACAAGTATTATCTAAGGCCGCACTTTTCAGTTTAATTTTATCTTTTTCAGCTTGTTTAGAAAATTTAATTATATACAGATTACCATTCTTCATCTTTTTTGTATTCCTTAGCGTTATCCCAATTTTCCGTGTTTTTTATATCAATTATGTTTTCAACATAACCAGGTATACTTGATAAAAATAAAGTTTCTTCAATGTTTTTCCATTCATCTTCTGATATCAACACAGCATTTTTCCCCTTATTATTAACAATTGTAATTGGGTTAAATCCAACATTTACATCTGATACTAATTGAAATAAATTAGCTCTGGCTTTAGTTATATTTATTGTACTCATAAATTTTCACCTCTCCATTTAATTATAGCGTACTTTTTTACGTACGTCAAGTTGCTTATGTTATTATATGCAATAAATAAGAAATTATTTATCATAAATTTTAGAATTTTAAAACTAATCAAAAATTTGAGCAATTATCAATAAGTATTTTCGCATTTTTATAATTCAAATAAATATATATTTTCTATATATTTTTCTCTAAATAAATGATTGCCTATATATTTGCCACCAAGATGTTTATAAAAATCATTAGAGGGATTGCCATCTAAACAACCAATTATTAATTTTTGAATTTCTTTCTGCCTTATATTTTTAACCGCGTAATCATACAGCATTTTGCCATAACCATTCCCTTGATATTCTTTTAAAATATATAAAGAATGTATTTCGGCGGCATCTTCATATTTATCACTATCCAGAGTATAATAAATCCACCCAATTATTTTGTCATCTAAGGTTAATACATAATAATCTTGTTGGTCGTTTATACTCTTTTTTAATCTTTCTGCACTTGTCTTTTCATTATCGAGTAGTCCTTTTAAAAAATCATCATCAACAATTCCTTTGTATGTATCATTCCAAATAAGAGCAATTGCATGGGCTAATTCATTTGAATCTTCTATTTTTCTTTTTCTAATTATCGGTTCCATAAATATCATTCTTTCCAAGCCTTAAGTAAAAGTGCTTTTATAAATCAATAGTTAATGTTTCACTTACAGTTTTAAAATTATTTTTTTCATATAAGCGTTTAGCTTTTTTATTATTACTCCATACATTTACTTCTATTTTATGGGCATTCTTTGATATAGCCCACTTTTTAAAATACTCTATTAAAGATGTAGCAATACCCTTATTACGATAATTATTATCAATGTATAAAGCATCTAATTTGGCTATTATATATTTATATGTATCATCATTTGGTTTAATAATTCCATATAAATAACCTACAATTTGATTGTTTTCTTCCGCAACGATAAGCAATTTATTAGAATCTTCAATATAATTTTCATACATATTAGTGACAACAAAGTTTTCATCGATTCCTGTGTCATATTGTCTTTCATCTTGGATTAAAAGTGTTAAAAATTGATTTAATATTTTTACATCATCATAATTTGCTTTTCTAATTATCATTTGAACCTCCTACTATATTTATTAATAGCTTTAGTCAAATATTTACAGCTTTCAGTTACCTCATCTGATTTTATAGCTTCATTATATTGAAAAAAATGATAACCATTGCATTTTGTTGGTTCCATAACTTTAATATTACCATTAATATATCTAGCAAAATAAATTACAAATAGCCAATTGATATCATTTTTAAAACAATGAAAAATTCCAATAGAATCACTAAATTCTAAATTGATTTCTTCTCCCGCTTCTTCTTTTATTTCACGAATAATTGCTGATTTAAAGCTTAAATCTTCGGAATCAACTTTTCCGCCAATATCTTCAAACAAACCATTTTCATCTCGTGATTTTTCTCCTCTTTGTTGTAAAAGAATTTCACCATTAGAGTTTTCTATATGAGCAATTACTCCTATTTTTTGATTAGGAAAATTAAATTTTTCTAAATCTTTAAATGTTGCTTCATGATCTAATAAATAAAAATTCATTATCTGTACCACCCATCTAATATTGATTTTGTCAATATGCAAGTATGTTTCTAAATTCACAAACATATCAAATTCATTTTATAAATATTTTATCATAAATTATTGCATATGAAAACTCGAACTATAAAAGCCCGAGTTTAATATCTATCTGGTGCCGAATATAAGAATCGAACTTACATCTAAGCGTTACGAGGGCTTTGTTCTACCATTGAACTAATTCGGCATCTATTTAATTTTATCACAAATTAATAAAAATTAAATAGTTTTTTGATTATTATGGACATTTTCTTTATCTTCTTCTCTTGCTATGAGATAATCTTTTAGTTCTTTGGCTACATTTAAAGGAATAATTTGACTAAGTTCTTCTAAAGAGGCATTTTTAATATTAGTAATATTACCATATTTTTTGATTAATTCTTTTTTTCGTACATTACCAATACCCTCAATGGTATCTAAAATACTACTGATACTTCCTTTACTTCGTAAAGTTTTATGATAATTAATCGTAAATCTATGAACTTCATCTTGCATTCTCGTTAGATAATGGAAAACATTACTATCTTTATCAACCGCGATGGTATTATAAGTATCACCATCAATTAACTCATTAGTTCTATGTTTATCATTCTTCTTTAAACCCACCACTTTAATATGAATGTTTAAGGAATGTAAAGTATCTAGACAAGCATTGATTTGATTAATTCCCCCATCGACAATAATTAAATCAGGCACTTCTAAATTATCGACAAGCATCCGGTAGTACCTACGATAAATAACCTCTTGCATGGTATGGTAGTCATCGTTTTTATCCACGCTTATTTTATATTTCCTATATTCTTTTTTATAAGGTTTACCATCAATAAAAACAACCATACCAGATACCGAGAAAGAACCAAAAAGATTGGAGTTATCAAAAACATCAATTCTTCGTAAATTATCCATATTAAGAAGTACTCTTAACTCTTCATTAGCACCTTCACTTCGCATCTCTTCTCTAATCTTTGTTTTAATTTCATTTTCTAAATATATTTTTGCATTGGTAATGGACATATCTAAAAGTTTTTTCTTAATTCCTTTTTCGGGAGTAAAAAAATCGGTATTAATTAAATCTTCTAATAAAGATTTATTAATTTCTTTACTAACTAAAATTTCCTTTGGTACTTCATGTTTCAAATAAAAATTCATTATATAATATAGTAATTCTTCATCCGGGTCAATTTTAATGGTTAAGATTTCATTAACTGAACCAATTAATTTATTATTCCGAATAAATAAAATATTAATACCAATATGACCATTGTCAATATAATAGCCAATAACATCCCGATTGACAAAATCATGTAGTTCTACTTTTTGTTTATCTAAAACATAATTAATGAAGCCTAATTCATCTTTTAATTCTTTAGCCATTTCATAATTTAAAGATTCCGCATAAACATTAATCTTTTCTAATATTTTATCTTTTAAGATTTTATCATTACCTCTTAAAAAAGATAAGATTTCATTTTCCATGGCCTTTAATTTATCTTCATTAATTTCTTTCTGACAATAACCAAGACATTCACCAATATGATAATATAAACAAACATCTTTAGGCATTCCTTCACACTTTTTTAAAGGATATAATCTATTTATTAGACGCACTATTCTTCTTGCCGCATAAGCATTAGGATAAGGGCCAAAAATGGTTTTATTATCTTTTCTTTTTATATTTAAATATCTTGATACTTTTACTTTGGGATAAGGCTTACTAATATATTCAATATATGGATAACTTTTATCATCTTTTAATAAAATATTATATTTAGGGTTATATTCTTTAATTAAGTTAATCTCGGTAATAAAAGCTTCGGTTTCACTATTGGTAACTATGTATGTAAAATCGACTACTTCACTAACCATCTTTCGTGTTTTACCAGTTACGGTTCCTTTAAAATAACTATTTACCCGGCGAAATAAATCCTTAGCTTTACCTACATAAATCACAATATTATTTTTATCCCGCATCTGATAACTACCCGGTAAATGCGGCACTAATTTTAATTTTTCTTGTATTTTATCATTCATTTAACCCACATCCACTTAAACTTATATACCATTAGTATATCATATGATTGGCAATTTATGATACAATTAAATTACAGGTGAGAAGATGAAATTAATTAATACTTATACTTATGAAATTAAAAAATCGAAATTTATCGCTTATTATTATGAAGTAAATAATAAAGAAGAAATAGAAGAAATTATCAATAATTTAAAAAAAGAACATAAGAAAGCCAGACATCTTCCCTATGCTTATAAAATTGATACTGTAATTAAAAAAAGCGATGATAAAGAGCCAAGTAATACTGCTGGAACTCCTATTTACAATATAATCATGCAAAATGGCTTAAATAACGTTTTAATTGTCATTGTTAGATATTTTGGGGGAATTAAATTAGGGGCAGGACCTCTTACCCGCAGTTACTTAAATAGTGCTAAAGAAGTAATCAAATAAAAGATTAAATGCAAAAAAATTATGTGTTTTTTTCACATAATTTATTTTAAAACTTCTATAATACTTTCTTTAATAATATTTAAACCTTTTAATAATTCTTCATCACTAATGGTAAGCGGAGGCATAATTTTTAAAACAGCATCTTTTCTGCCAGAAGATTCAATAACTAATTTTCTTTTAAAACAAGCTTTTTGAACTCTAGCATTAAAATCATCTTCCATTTGGCTAAAATCAATACCCCATACAAGACCAATGCCGCGATAAGTTATTTTATCACTTAATGAACATATTTCTTTTTCAATAAATTCTTTAACAATATTACCTTTTCTTGTCGTGTCCTTTTCAATGTCATTTTCTTTCATGAATTTTAGTCCAGCAGTCGCGGCCACAATAGCAAGTTGGTTTCCTCTAAAGGTACCATTATGTTCACCTGGTGACCATATATCAAGCTCTGGTTTAAATAAGGTTAAAGCAAAAGGAAAACCATAGCCACCGATTGATTTAGACAAGGTAATAATGTCGGGTTTAATTCCTGCTCTTTCAAAGGAGAAGAAATGACCACTCCGAGCACAACCTACTTGAATATCATCAACAATTAGTAAAATATCATATTTATCACAAAATTCTCTTACTTTCTTTAACCATTCATCAGGTAAAACATAAATACCACCTTCAGCTTGAATCGTTTCAATTACTAAGGCAGCTGGTTTATCTTCTCCTGAATGGTCATCTTCAATCAAAGTTTCCATATATTTAATTGTATCAAAGTCAGGGAACATATATGGCGCGGGAATATGGGTAACATTATTTAAAGAAACACCCGCACCTTTTCTTGGACCTCTATCAGTCGTTAAAGATAAAGCTCCTAAAGTCATCCCGTGAAAAGCTCCCATCAAAGCCCAAACGTTTTGTCTATTCTTTACTTTTCTTGCTAATTTTAAAGCTGCCTCAATTGCGTTAGCTCCTGTAGGACCTGAAAACATTACTTTATAATCTAAATCTTTAGGAATTAATATTTCTTTTTCAAAATAATCTAAGAACTCTCTTTTCGCATAAGTAAACATATCTAGAGAATGGATAATCCCATCATTATTTAAATAATCGATTATTTTTTCTTTAATTTTCGGATTGTTATGGCCATAATTCTCTGCCCCAGCCCCACAAAAGAAATCTAAATATTCATTGCCATTTTCATCATATAAGAAACTTCCCTTAGCTTTAGCAAAAACAACAGGAAATCTTCGACAATAACTTCTTACTTCTGATTCATATTTTTCAAATATATCTGTATTCATTAATCCACTTCCTTTATATCTTTATCTTACTCTTAAATAAGATAATCGTCAATAATTTAATTTTAATTTTTACTTTACAAATAACGGATTTTTTTTCAAAAATAAAAGTATACACTAGTTCATGTATACCATATTTTAAAAATTCAATAATTTCTTCTAAATATTAGAATATTATGAAATTGTTGGTTTTACAATTTGGACAGTTCCTAAATCTATTTTACCCGTTTCCGTTAATTCTTTTTGTTTCTCATCAGAAATTACGTCATAGTTTACTAAAGTAACTAAAATTTGTAAATTCAAACTTTTAACGGCATCTTTATCATTAACATCAAGGGTGCCAAAATCTTCAATTGTTTGATAGATTTCTCTTGCACTATTAGACATACCACTTAAATATCCCCCAATCACAGGTGTATGGTCTAAAATAATATTAGAAGCTTTGCTATTAATAATCCAATTCGAGGTAACATTAAAGGATGCTAAAACAAAAACAATAACAAAAACAAAGACCCATGCTTCAACAAAGCCAACAATAGCTCCTCCAATTTTTGAAGGAAGAATCCAAATCACCGTAAATTTTAGTAAAGTATCGATAAATCCCGTAATAGCAATAATAATATTTAAAATACAATACAAAATGATGAATAAAAAGATAAAGGCTAAAACATTGTAAATTAAAATATTCAAAGCCGTTAAACCATTAAATGAGAAAAATGGCATCTTATCAATAAGAAAATTAGCAAGAGGAATTCTTAAAGAGTAACTAATAACTAAAACCGCCACTAAGCCAATTAAATTAACTAAGGATTTTATGAGGCCTCTTTTCCATCCTGCCCATGCTCCTAAAGCAATAAATACTACAATTAAAATATCCACAAGTGTATTCACTTTATCATCTCCTAGTATAAATTATATTATATTTCTAATGAAAAATAAAGCATAATGTGATACAATACCACTGAGGTGTAAAATGACTATCGTATTTAAAATATCGGATAATTTAAAAAATAAAGTAATTGATTATTATAAAGATAAAAGAAAAGAAAAAACACCTCCATATGCTATATTTCAAGCTATGGAAGATGATACAACAATTACTTTATATGAAAGTGGTAAATTAATGTTTCAAGGAACAAGCGCGGATATTGATGCCAACATCTGGATTGATTTAGAGAAAAAATTAAATGAAAGAATTATTAACCAAGATGGCACAGAAACCAAAGTAAAAGAAAAAAAGGCAGAGGATTTTATGGCCTTATCAACCATTGGCTCTGATGAAGTCGGCACTGGTGATTTCTTTGGCCCAATTGTTGTCACAGCTACTTTTGTCTCCACGAATGATTTTGCCTTTTTAAAAAATTTAGGGGTAAGAGATTCCAAAAAACTAACGGATGAAAAAATTAAAACTATTGCACCCGAAATAATGAAAAGAATTCCTTATGTTACCACTATCTTAGATAATGAAACATACAATAAATATTACAGTAAAAGTAATAATATGAATAAAATAAAAGCCATTTTACATAATAAAGCTTTATATGAACTTAAAAATAAAAAGAATTTCAATTATGCTAAAATTGTTATTGATGAATTTTGTAGTCAAGAAAATTACTATAAATATATTGACAGTGTTCCCGATAAAGTAATGCATATTACGTTTATGACCAAAGCCGAAGACCAAGTTTTAAGCGTTGGCTGTGCTTCTATCATCAGCCGCTATATTTTCTTACAAAAAATGGATGAACTATCTGACATGGTACATATTCCTCTTCCTAAGGGGGCAGGTAATAATGTCGATAAAATAGCTCAAGAAATAAAAGATGAATACGGCCTCGATTATTTACAACAAATTGCGAAAATGAATTTTGGCAATGCCAGTAAACTAAATTAGTCACTTGACTAATTCTTTTTTATATAATTTCTTATAAATCGCATTATTTTCGATTAAGTTTTGATGTGTATCAAATCCTACTACTTTGCCCTTATCAATAACTAATATTTTATCACAATCTATTACCGTCGAAAGACGATGAGCAATAATGAGAATGGTATAGTCTTTGCGAATTTTTTTAATGGAAGAATGAATATATTCTTGTGTTTCATTATCTAGACTACTCGTAGCTTCATCTAATAAAATTATTTTACTATTTTTAACTAAAGCTCTAGCGATTGCTAGTCTTTGTTTTAGTCCTCCCGATAAAATAACCCCATTTTCGCCTAATTTAGTATCATATTTTGAAGGTAGGGATTCAATGTATTCATCTAATAAACATAACTTGCACTTCTCTTTGATTTCTTTCAGACTAATTTGCGGATTAACCATTTGTAAGTTTTCTTTTACCGAGGTATTAAATATATAAGGAGATTGCGTGATTGTTGAAATGCCATTTCTAATGGTATTTTCATCTAGGGCATTGATATCTTCGTTATCAATCAAAATGCTTCCTGATTTAACCGTATATAATTTATTAATTAAATTAAAAATAGTACTCTTTCCTGCTCCACTCATACCAACAATACCAATAGTTTCACATGGTTTAATTTTAAAACTAATCCCTTTTAAAACATCTTTGTCATCATAACCAAAGTAAACATTTTTAAATTCAATTTGTCCTTTTATATTATCTATCTTTTTATTGCCAAAGACTTCTTTAGAATATTTCTCGCCATCAATTACTTCATATAATCTTTCAACGGCTAAATTAAATGATTTAAAATCGCGGTAAATATAGCCCATGCCACTTATAAAGCTTGTTGCTTTACTTTTATACATATAAATAATTAATAAATTAGTACCAATTAATAGATTGTTTTTAATTAACACAATACTTAAAAGAATAAAAAATACTTCTTTTAAATTATTAAAAATATCTTGCATGGCATTGAATTTTTCATCTTTTTTACTTGTTTCATAATTATATTTAATTAAATTTTTTTGATTATCGGTCGTTTTTTTAATTAAATATTTTTTTAAATTTAAGACTTTGATATCTTTTATGCCCCGAATAAGTTCCCCAAAATCACTAACATATTTTTCGTCCATGGCATAGTATTCTTTTCTTTCTTTTTCCCATCTTTTACTTCTTTGCATATTAAAGAAAAGCATAACTAAAGAAGTAATGACAAGATAAATACCAATTATATAATTAAGATAAAAAACATAAATTAAAGTACCTAATGATGATAAATAATAAATTAAACTATAACGAATGTTATCAAAAAAACTAGCAATATTACGGGGTTCAGAATTAATTCTTTCGGCAAAAAAGCCTGTTCCCTCTTTATCAAAGTTTTTCATTTCTAATTTAAATAATTCTTTCGAGACATCTTCTTTAATTTTTATTTCGACATCATCTTTTATTTTATAGCTCATATTTCTATTTAAATATGATAGTACTTGATCAAGAGATTCTAAAGCAAAGATAATTAAAGTATAAATTAACATATTCTTTAAATCAACATTCGTAATGGCTTTTAAACTTTCCGCAGACATTGCCGGAATAATTGTATTAATACCCACCATTAATAAAGATACAATCATATAAATAATGATTTGCCTTTTTTTATCTTTAAAATAATTAAATATTTTCTTATAATAAGAGCCCTTTTTCATCTACATCACCAAAGCAATATTATTTTATCGTAATGACTAAATTTATGCAACAATATTTGCATATATAAACAAAAAAGTCATGAATGTTAATTCATAACCTTTTTATATTGCGTTAAAATAATTATTTCCTTTGGCACTAAATGACTCACTACCAGAAACTTTAATATTATGTGACCTAAATGATACATAATTATGTAATATTTTTTCGGTAAATAAGAAATCAATGATGGCATCATACCCTACAAAATCTGTTTTATTTAAATATTTCTTATAAGAACCACTTTCATAAACCGTAAATTGGCGTGGAGATATAGCTTGATAATACAAACTAGTTCCTTTACCTGTACCAAATTTATTTTCTATTGATTTAATCCATGAAGGTGCTTTGGTTCGGTTATAAATCGTATTTATGACGGCATAAGCATCTTCATAAGAATTATACTCCGCTTCTGCTAAAACAATGGCACAAACAACATTAAATTGCTCATTTGTTAAATTATATTTTTCTAATATTATTTGTCTTTTAACATCATCTGTAATAGATAGTTCCGAATAAGAATCCATTCGACTTACTTTAACAATACTCTTGCTTTTATTTATTGGTTCAATCGTTGTTAAACATAAGATAACTATTAAGTACAAAAATGGTAAGACCATATATCCTAAATGATAATTATTTTTTTTCTTTTTTCTAGTTCCCCCCACCTTGGGGAGGACATATATAGTTAATTTATTCATCATTATCCCCCTGAATGAACAAAATAATTATACTACATATTGCATTATATGTCAACTACCACGCACTGGAAGTACGTGGCTTATTTTAGGTACTGAAAGTACATTTAGCGAGTAAACTCGCTTA
>CANQRA010000027.1 GCA_947626125.1 uncultured Bacilli bacterium | reverse complement strand
TCAAGACCCTGGCTTCTTAAATCATTTAGCTACGAAAAAAGCTGATACAGTAAGAATGTATTTTCCCATTGATGCCAATACTTTAATTTCTTCCTTTGACCATATTATAAAGACGACAAATTATATTAATGTTATCATCGCAAGTAAACAACCAAGTATTCAGTGGCTTAGCATGGATGAAGCTATTGAGCATTGTAAGAAAGGTGTCAGTGTTTTTGAATGGGCTTCCCATAACCCTAAAAATCCTGACATTATCTTAGCTTGTGCTGGGGATACCCCAACTTTAGAAATCATTGCTGCTGCCCAAATCTTAAAAGAGTATTGTCCGCATATTAATACGCGAGTTATTAATGTTATTGATTTAATGCGTTTGCAAAGTAATAAAAAACATCCCCATGGTTTAACAGATAAAGAATATGATAAATTATTTACGAAAGACAAACCTATTATCTTTGCTTTTCATGGGTATCCTAATTTAATTCATGAATTAACCTATAATAGAGAAAATCACAATATGCATGTTCATGGTTATATTGAAGAAGGAACTATTACAACTCCCTTTGATATGCGCGTAAAAAATTATCTCGACCGTTTTAATTTAGTCTTAGATGCTCTAAAATATGTGGAAGAAACCGAAGAAGTTCGCATGACTAAAAACTTAATGAAAAAGAAATTAAAAATGCATGCCGAATATATTGTGAATGAGGGTATTGATTTAGAAGAAATCCGTGATTGGGAGTTTGATAAATAATGAATATCTATGATTTTGATAATACCATTTTAAAAGGGGATTCTTCTGTTAAATTTATTAAATATTCTCTTATAAGACATCCTTTAATAGTTTTAGTAAGTATGTTAAAAGCCTTAAAAGAATATGTTAAATCTTTATTTCATCAAAGTAATTTAGACTCAATAAAAAGTGCTTTATTTAGTTTTGTTAAAAAAATCAATAATTTGGATTTATATGTTCAAGATTTTGTTATTAAGAACCAAAAGTATGTTAAAAAGTTTTATTTAGAGAATAAAAAAGATGATGATGTCGTAATATCGGCTTCCTTTGATTTTATTATCGTTCCTTTTTGTAAGTCCCTAGGTATTAAAAATGTTATTGCTACTAAGTATGATGTTAAAAAAGGATGTATTATTGGTCATAATTGCAAAGGCGAAGAAAAAGTTTTAAGATTTCAAGAAGAGTTTGGTAATCCAAAAGTAAAAGAAGCTTATTCGGATTCTTTAAGTGATTTACCAATGCTTTCTTTGGCAGAGTTTCCTTATCTCGTTAAAGGAAATAATCTAATTTTATATAGAAAATAGGAGCTTACCATGAATTTTAATTATCAATTATCCCCCAAAGTAATTGCATTTATTGAAAAAGCTGACTTAGAAGAAATAAGTATTGGTTGCTCTCGTTCCCAAGTATTTAGAATAAAAAAAGAAAAAGAGACTTTCTTTTTAAAAATTGCTCAAAAGGGCTTGCTTACATCTGAATATGAAAAATTGAAGTGGTTAGAGGGAAAGTTACCGGTTCCCAAAATAGTTTTGTATGATTATACCCATGATACGGAATACTTAATTACTACCTCTATAAAGGGAGAAATGGTATGTTCAAAATATTATTTAAATAATCCTGAAGGTGGTATTAAAGTTATTGCCGAGGCCTTTAAAAAAATTTACGCGGTAGATATTACGGATTGCCCTTTTAATGTGGCCCTTGATTACAAATTAGCCTTAGTAGAAAATAATGTCCTTCATAATTTAATTCATGTTGAAGATTTAAAAGAAGAAACATTAAAAAGATTTGGCAGTCTAGAAAACATCCTTAAATATTTAAAAGAACATAAATTTAATAGTGAATATTGCTTTTCTCATGGGGATACTAGCTTACCCAATATATTTGCAAGCAAAGATGAATTTACTGGTTTTATTGATGTTGGTGAGTCTGGAATCGCTGATAAATGGTTTGACTTAGCTATTTGTGAAAAATCCATAAAAAGGAATTATGGGGAACAATATATTTCCAAATTTTATCAAGAATTAAATATAATCCCTGAACGCGATAAAATAGACTATTATTTATTAATGATGGAACTATACTTATAATAATACTTTTAAATTTTATATAAGTTAAAACAAATATTTTCAACTAAATAAATATTATTTAAATTTTCGAATACATTTTAATAAGAGGTGTATGATGAAAAAAATATTAATATTATTTAGTTTTTTCTTTTTACTTTTAATGCGTGTTCATGCGGCAGATATTGTGGAATATGCGGAAAGTGCCATTTTAATTGAAACTTCTACCGGTAAAGTTTTATTTGAAAAAGAAGCTGATGAGAAAAGAGCCCCTGCGAGTATGACTAAAATAATGAGTATGATTTTAATCATGGATGCCATTAAAAATGGTAATTTAACTTTAGATGATAAAGTTATTATAAGTGAAAATGCTTCGGGTATGGGTGGTAGTCAAGTTTATTTAAACACTGGAGAGACTTATAAAGTAGAAGACTTACTTAAATCGATTGCTATTGCTAGTGCCAATGATGCGGTGGTGGCTATGAGTGAGAAAATTGGTGGCACGGAAGAAAAATTCGTGGAAATGATGAATAATAAGTGTCAAGAATTAGGCTGTGTCAATACAAACTTTGTTAATCCTCATGGCTTAGATGCCGACAATCATTATAGTTGTGCCAGAGATATGGCTTTAATGGCTAGTTACTTAGTTACTAATTATCCCGAGATTTTAAAATATACAAGTATTTATGAAGATTACTTACAAAGACCAGATGGCTCTAATACATGGTTAGTAAACACGAATAAATTGGTGCGTTTTTATAAAGATGTAGATGGTCTTAAAACAGGTTTTACCCAAACTGCGGGTTATTGTTTAACTAGTACAGCTCAAAAGAATAATATGCGTTTAATCGGGGTCGTCATGGGTGTGGATTCTCCGGATAATAGAACGAGTGATACAGTTAAAATGTTGAATTATGGTTTTAATACTTATAAACTATCCGTTATTTATGAAAAAGATAAAGTTATTGATAATATCAAAATAGAGAAAAGTAAAGATGAAACGGTGGATATAGTTTTAATGAATGATGCCACAGAATTATTAAATATTAACGATAAAAATAAAGACTATACAGTTAATGTTCAGTTAAATAAAATAAAAGCACCAATCAAAAAAGGACAAAGAATTGGCACCGCGGAAATTATTGATAATGAAGGAAATATTGTTACTAAAGTAGGCATTACCGTCAAAAAAGATGTTTTGAAAGCTAATTTATGGGATTATTTTAAAAGAAACTTAGATGTCATTTTATCGGGTAAAAAAATATATAATTAATGTTAAAAAAGTGTTAAATAGCTAAATAAAGAAAGGTTTTCTTTCTTTAGTTTGTTATAATTATTGAGATATATTAATGAAATTAATTATTAAAGAAACTAATGAAAGAATTACAAGATATTATTTATCATAGATTAAAAGATAAAGACAGATTTATTATATTTAGTTTATATGGTATTGATACAAGAAAAATAACTCAAAAGGAATTAGCAAATAAACTTTATTGTACATAAAGTTGTATTGCTAAAATCATAATAGAATATTAAATCTAATTAGAAAGAGTCTGAAATATTAATTCGGATTTTTTTAATCCAACATTTTAAACCGACAAATAAAAGTCGGTTAAATATTTACTAGGAAATTTATTAGGAAAAATACACGGAAATTACTAGGAAAATACTAGGAACTGTGATATGATTATTTTAGTTAATAGTCGGAGGTGTAAAGTGATTGAAACAGTAGAAAATTCAAGAACAGAATTTAAAGTAAAATTAGTTGATGATTTAGAGGAAACAGTAATCGGATTTTTAAACAGTAAAGATGGTGGTATCATTTATTTAGGAGTAAATGATAATGGTAAAGTTGTTGGATTAAATAATAATCTAGATTTATTACAAAGAAAAATTAAAGATAGAATTATATCTAATATTGAACCGTCAGTTTTAGGATTATTTGATTTAGAAGTTCTAGAAGAAGATAACAAAAAATATTTAAAAATAACTATAGCTAGAGGATTAGAAAAACCATATCATTTAAAAGGTATGGGAATGACACCTGATAGTTGTTTTATAAGAGTTGGTAGTTCCAATGAAAGAATGGATAATCATTTAATAAGTAAAATGTTTAGAGAAAGAACAAGAAACTCATTGAAAAATATTAAATCGCCAAGACAAGAGTTAACATTTAGTGATTTAAAAATCTATTATAAAGAAAAAGGTTTTGATGTTGGAGATAATTTTGAAGCACAATTAGGATTTTTTACTCCTGATGGTAAATATAATTATCTTGCATATTTACTTGCCGATGAAAATACTATATCAGTAAAAGTTGCTAAATATGCTGGGGATGATGTTGATGAATTGATGGAAAATTATGAATTTGGTTACTGTTCTTTAATAAAAGCAACATACCGTGTACTAGAAAAATTTAGAGTTGAAAATAAAATATATGCAAAAATTACATATCCAGAGAGAAAAGAACAACCAATGTATGATTATAATGCTGTAAGAGAAGTTATTATAAATGCTTTAGTTCATAATGATTGGGCAACTGAATATCCACCAAAATTTGAATTTTTTAGTGATAGATTAGAAGTATCTTCATTTGGAGGAATACAGAGTGAATTTACCGAAGAAGAATTTTTGGAAGGTTATTCAGCACCTAAAAATCCAGAACTAATGAGAGTATTTAGGGATTTAGAATTAGTTGAGCATTTAGGAACTGGTATTAGAAAAATACTAAAAAAATATGACAAAAGTATATATCATTTTTTTCCACATTTTATAAAAGTTAGCATTAAATATAATCAAAATGAATTTGAGTATGATAATATACCAAATAAAAAAGGAATAAATTATTCTGACTTAGAATTAACTTTAGTACAAGAAGGAATAATTGGTTTAATACTAGATAGACCAAACATTACTCAAGAAGAAATGTCTAATTTACTTGGAGTTACTTCAAGAACAATAAGAAACCATATAAAATATTTAGTTGACAATAACTTTATTGAAAGAATTGGTGCTGATAAAAATGGAAAATGGAGAGTAAAAAAATAATTAATTTATTATTTTTTATTATAGTAATATTCACATACTAGCAAAGATGAAACGGTGGATATAGTTTTAATGAATGATGCTACAGAATTATTAAATATTAATGATAAAAATAAAGACTATACCGTTAATGTTCAGTTAAATAAAATAAAAGCGCCAATTAAAAAAGGCCAAAGAATTGGCACCGCGGAAATTATTGATAATGAAGGAAATATTGTTACTAAAGTAGGTATTACAGTTAAAAAAGATGTTTTAAAAGCTAATTTATGGGATTATTTTAAAAGAAATTTAGATGTTATTTTATCGGGTAAAAAAATATATAATTAATGTTAAAAAAGTGTTAAATAGCTAAAAAAACAAAGGTTTTCTTTCTTTAGTTTGTTATAATTATTTATGGAGTAGTAAATATGGAAAATATTCATAATAATAAAAAAAAGAAAAAAAGAATTGTTAGTAAAGTCATAACCATAGTATTATTAATAACATTTTTAATCTTATTTGGAATGTTATTATATTTAAATGTAATACCTATTCTTTATACTTTTATCATTTTTTTACTTGCTCTTGTTTTTATCTTTTTTCTAGTTTTATTTAATTTTAGTAAAAGAAAGGGCTTCCGTTTAATTGGCAACTTTTTTAGTCTGATTTTTATTATTATATCTATTATAATTATGATTTATTTATATAATACATTAGGGTTTTTATATAAGGCCACGAATGGACATTACATGTTGAAAAATTATAATGTTGTTGTTTTAAGTGATAGTAATTATGAAGATATAAAAGATTTAGATAATAAAAAAATTGGTATTTATAATGTTGATGATAACATTAAAGATGTACAAAAAAAACTTAATAAAAAAGCAAGTCTGCAATATCAAACTTTTGAAAGTAGAGAAGAGGCTTTAACTAAATTATTAAATAATACCTTAGAGGCCATTCTTTTAGAAAATAGTGAACTATCTTTAATTGAAGAAAATGATCAAGAAACCTTTAATAAATTAAAAACTATCGCTCAAATAGAAATAACTATTGATATTAGTAATATAAAAAATGCCATCGATATTAATAAAGAACCTTTTAATATTTTTATCACGGGTATTGATACTTATGGGGATATTAATGCCGTATCAAGAAGTGATGTTAATATCTTGGTAAGTGTTAATCCAAAAAAAGAAAAGATATTAATAACATGGATACCAAGAGATTATTATCTTGATATTAATAAAAGTATGAAAGATAAATTAACGCATGCCGGAATGTATGGGATAGAAAATAGTATTTATGCTGTATCACAATTACTAAATGTAAAAATCAATTACTATGTTAAAGTTAATTTTACTTCCGTTGTTAAAGTCGTGGACCTTTTAGGAGGAATTACGGTTTATAATGATGAAACATTTACCACGAATGATAATTTTACATTTAGGAAAGGTAATCTTACTTTAAATGGGGAAGAAGCTCTATCTTTTGTAAGAGATAGAAAGCATGTAACTGGGGGAGATTTAGGTCGAGGTAAAAATCAAACGAAGGTTATCAAAGCTTTAATAAATGAAGCCTTAAGTAAAAAGAATTTAAAAAATTACAATAAATTATTAAATACTCTTGATGGTACTTTTGTTACTAATATGGAACAATCTAATATTTTTAATTTTGTTAAAAGAGAATTAATAAAAAGAAGAAATTGGCAAATAGAAACAAATATTTTAACTGGTACTGATGGAAGAGAGTATACCTATTCTATTAGTAATCAAACCGTGTATGTAATGCTTCCCGATGAAGAATCTGTTAATAATGCACAAAATAAGATAAAAGAAATCTTAAGCTAGGATTTCTTTATTTTGCCCTTTTTTGTAAAATGATTTTTGCTCAAAACGTAAAATAAAATTTGCTTTTTTTGTAAAATTTAAAGAAAAAATAGATATTAAAAAATGTGGAGAGCCAGCATTTCTAATGGTTTTAACAGGAGCTAGTTACTCATATAAAAGAGAAGATGGAATTTATGTAGTTTCCATTGGAACTTTAAAAGATTAAATTAAAAATGACTATAATGAAACGATTTATTCATTGTAGTCATTTTTTAAATAATCTAGTATATCTTTATCTTTAATGTCTAATACTTTTATTAATTTTTTAAATGTATCCATCGATGGCTTAACTTCTTCATTTTCTATTCTTTGAATAGTTCTTGTGTCTAAATTAGTTAATTCCGCTAATTGTTCTTGAGTATATTTCTTTAATTTTCGATATTTTTTAAACATTGTCTCACCTACGGCAATTATGTCATAATTATGTTTTTATTCCAACGGCATAAAAGCCGCATTTTATATTGACTTTTTGTATTAAATATGATAATTTTTAAATATGACAATAATGCCGTGTTGATAAGAGGGATAAAATGGAAGAACAAAAGAAATATTTTATAATAAGTACGATAATGTTTATAATAATAGCAATAGTAATATTACAAGTAGATAAATATCATGACAATAAAGTAAGAAATAGTTATACTTTAGAAACAAATAAACTAAATAATCAGTATATTAATGTCAATGATTTTGGGATTTATTTGCAAGATAAAGAGAATAGTAACAATTATACTAAACAAACTACAAATAATTATCCAACACAAGGATATATATTAAATACAAGTAGAACCAAGTGTTTTGATTATCATGGAAGTGAAGTAAAAGACAAAGTAAGTCAAACAGATGAAGGAAGAATAAGATTAGAAACAACAGTATCAATATATTGTCAAATGTATTTTGATATAGACAAAGATGCTCCAAGTATAACAAGTATGAGTATAGATGGTTTAGATAAAGATAAGCAAAAAAGAACAGATTACATTTATGAATACAATATAAATTATAATTTTAGTTGGAGTGCTCAAGATGTTGTATACTATTGTGTTAAAGAGGGAAATAATACTTGTAATGAAAGTGACTGGCAAAAGACAAATGGAGCAATAACAAAAAGTGGAACCATAACAGTAAATACAGAAGGAGCCAAAACTATTTATGCTTATATTAGAGATAAAGCTAAAAATGTATCAATTGTAATGAGTAAAACTATAACTGTAGATAGAACAGCACCAACGATAAGTGGATTTACCTTAACAGGAAGTAACGCAAGTGGAACAAGTTTAAGTGATAGTAGTAAATATACCCATACAACAAGTGTCAGTGCTAAAGTAACTTGGGCAGATAATGATGTAGCAAGTTATTGTATAACAACATCTTCATCATGTTCTACAAGTGAATGGACAACTATAAGTAGTCAAAGTGCTACCAAATCAATAACAACATCAGCAGGACAAGGGAATAAAAGTTACAATGCCTTTATCAAAGATAAAGCCGGAAATGTATCAACAGCAAAAACAGGAAGTATATATTTGGATACAGAAAAGCCAACAGCCACAATTAGCTCGTATACAAGTACAGAGACAAGTATCACCGTAAACATAGGAGGAACAGATTCAGGAAGTGGAATAAGTACAAGAGAATGTCGAGTAAGTTCGCCAGATTCATCTGGTTGGGTTAGTGCAAATAGTAATAATGAGTGTACAATAAATACACTTAGTAATGGAAATAAATTAACAGGGGGAACGACGTATACAATAGAAGTAAGGACATCAGATAAATCTGGAAGGGTATCTGATGTTTTATCAAAAAGTTTTGAAACGGCATTATCACCAGATAAGTACATTAAATCAAAAAATCCAAAAGGATTAAATACGACTTCTGAATTCGGAGGATTGTATAGATTTTACGGAGCGTGCTATGCCACTTCGTGTAAGGGTATAGTAGATAACTTCATCTGCTTTGGAACAGACAATCCTGAAGAAGATTGTGCTGGAGATGTAACTAGTGATTACATGTACAGAATAATTGGAATAGACCCGGAGACTGGGGATTTAAAATTAATTAAAAATTCAAGTGTAAAAGAAGGAAATTCAAACAAGTTTCAATGGCATTCCTCTTTCACAAGTGATATAGAGTGGCCAAATTCAGATTTATTTAAGAGATTAAATGGAGAAGAGTCAAGTTATTCAAATTTATTCATCGACAGTTCTACATCAAGTGTACAATATATAAAAAGTAGAGGCGATGATAATGATACTAAATGGTATAACATGATAAAAGATACGAATTGGTTGTATGGCGATATTGGAGCTACTAGCAGTAAAAATGAGTTTGACGCAACCGCGGCCACAGTTTATAAAATAGAAACGGGAATTTTGGCGGCGATTTCTGGTTTAAATGGTGAAACAAAAACATGGACAGAATCTGTTCGTGCGAAGATTGGTCTAATGTATGTTCATGATTATTATTATGCTGTTAGAGGACACTGGCCTACTCCAAATAGTGTAAATTGCATGACGTATCCTGATGAATGTAGTCTTAGTTGGTTACATTTTAGTCGCAATAGTGCTTGGGAGGGCACAGACGGTGAATGGATGATTTCGCGATTTGGATCTTCGACTGCTGGCCGCTTCTCTGCTATGCATGTATGGGGTACGGATGGGTATGTTCACGGTGAGTATGTGTCGAGTCTCTTAACCGTCCGCCCAGTCTTCTACCTTGATGCTTCTAGAACTATATTAACTGGCTCTGGTACT
Source organism: uncultured Bacilli bacterium (assembly GCA_947626125.1). GTDB lineage: Bacteria > Bacillota_I > Bacilli_A > RF39 > UBA660 > SIG200. The sequence goes on along the minus strand of CANQRA010000027.1, from coordinate 4,781 downwards.
TACGATGACCCATTTGTGGCAATGCCAGTCAATGGTCTAACCAAATTTTAATGCTGATAACTTATAGTTATTAACATTTTAGAACCCATCATCGTTTCTTAAAAAATGTTAACTCATTTCGTTATGAAATGGGTTTTTGTCTTCTTTTGCTATCATTTGTCGAAAGTGTTTAAAAAAAGAAAAATCTGTTCTATATTATAATAGCAGGTGAATATATGTTAAAAATGGATTTAGAATATGAAAAGGGTATCTTCTTTATAAGATTAAGTGGCTCTTTAAATAGGAAAAGTTCTTATAAAATTAATAATTATGTTTTATCTGTCATTAAAAAACATCAATTAAAAAAAGTAATTATTAATTTAGCTAATATAACTGCCCTAGATGATGCTGGTATGAATGCTCTTTTTAATACTAAATGTATGGTTAAATGCAACAAAGGTAATATTTATTTGTGTGGTATAAAAGATAATTTTGCGTTAAAGCTAAAACACTTACATATTAAGACTAAAGATAACGAGGAGGAAATAGTTAGATTAATTGAGGTGTAAAAGGTGAACTATGAAAAGATAATAAAAGATAATGAAAAAATGATTTGGAAAATAGCCAATCATTTTTATGGCATTGATAATAATGATTTGTTTCAAGCCGGAGTAGTGGGACTTTTAAAAGCTTTAAAAAATTATCGTCAAAATGGAACAACTAAATTTTCTACTTATGCCCATGATTATATTTTTGGGGAGATGTACCTTCTTGCAAGTAATAGAAATATCAAAGTAAGTAAAGATATTTTATCTCTTTATAGAAAAATTGAAGAAGCAAGATATACTTTAGCTCAAAAAATGGGCAAAATACCTAGTAATTATGAATTATCTTTATTTTTAGAAGTTAGTCTAGATGATATTGAATATGCTTGTAGTAGTGCCAATATTATATTATCCCTAGATATGGAAAACGAAGATGATAAAAGTATTTATGAATGTCTAGGTAAAAGTGAAGATTTAGATACCAAAATATTAATTAGTGATAGTTTTGAAGTACTAACAGATGATGAAAAACAAATTATGCAATCTAGATATTTTGAAGATTTAACGCAAAGTGAAGTAGCTAAAAAATTAAATATGACACAAGTAATGGTATCGAGATATGAAAAGAAAAGTATTGAAAAAATGCGCCAATATTTAACAATTTAGTATAAATACCATATTTTTTATCATAATAAAAATGGTGAAAGATATGAATAAAACAGAATATCAGAAGTTAGTAAAAGATTTATCTCCGAAAGAACCTAAATTTCGTAATGCACTTATGGCCTTTTTAGTTGGTGGTTTAATTGGTTTTTTAGGAGAGGTAATTGTCAACATCTTAATGGAATCATTTGGTTTAGCTAGAGTTGATTCATACATGTGGTTAGCATTTATTTTAATCCTTTTTTCAACATTTATGACTGCACTTGGTATCTTTGATAATTGGGTAGCTAAAGCAAAATGTGGATTAATTATTCCTACAACAGGATTTGCTCATAGTGTTCAAAGTGCCGCCATCGATTATAAAAAAGATGGCTTAGTCACGGGTATTGGGGCAAATATTTTTAAGCTAGCGGGTTCAGTAATATTGTATGGAATAGTTAGTGCCTTTTTCTTATGTGTCTTAAAGGTGGTAATTTATGGCTAGTTTTAAGTTTAATAATATTTATTTAAATGATTGGTTTACGGTAACAGGACCATTAGAAAGTGATAGTCGTCTTAAAAAAATTGATTTAAAAATAGATGATTATTACTATGGCGAAAAAACTTTTGAAAAAGCGGAAGTTAAAATGCAAAGAGTCGTAATGGAGAGATTATTAGAAAAGAATCATTTAAAAAATGATGATATTGATTTAATAATCGGAGGAGATTTACTAGACCAAATTGCGGCGACAAATTATGCAAGTATGAATATGCCAATCTCACTTTTGGGTATATATAGTGCTTGTGCCACTTTTCCTGAAAGTTTAATTGTTGGTAGTATGTTTTTAAATAATAAAGATGTTAAGAAAGTAATGGGCATTACTAGTAGTCATAATTTAAGTGCTGAAAGACAATTTCGTTACCCCATTGAATATGGTGCTCCAAGACCTCATACTTCAACCTTTACATCAACCGCAGGTATTAGTACTTTATTAAGTAAAGAAGTAGGACCGGTAAAAATCGAAGCTGCCACCATTGGTAAAGTAATTGAAATGGGTATCAAAGATGCTAATAATTTAGGGGCTGTTATGGCACCCGCGGCTGCTCAAACATTATATGAACATTTAACGGATTTAAAAAGAAATATTGATTATTATGATGTAATTATAACTGGCGATTTAGGTTGTGTTGGGGCTATATTATTTAAAGAATATGCGGAAAAAAAATACAATTTAAAAATTAAAAAACATTTAGACGCTGGTTGTGAATTATATGTTAAAAGTCAAGAAGTCTATGCTGGTGGTTCAGGACCAGGATGTTTACCATTAGTTTTATTTAATAAAATCTTACCAATAAATAAATATCATAAAATATTAATTATTGGTACAGGTGCTCTCCATAGTAAAACTTTTGTTAATCAAAAATGTCCTATTCCAGCGATAGCTCATGCCGTTAGTTTGGAGGTAATGTAATGTATTTTAAAGCCTTTTTATTCGCGGGTACTGTCTGTCTTATTTGCCAAATAGTCCTTGATAATACAAAACTTACACCAGGTCACATTACAAGTGGTGTTACCGTGATTGGCGCCTTGCTTTCCTTCTTGGGTATATACGATAAAATAGTGGCTTGGTGTGGAGCTGGAGCAACAACGCTTATTGCTAATTTTGGGCATATGTTGTACACTGCCGGAATTTCTGGCTATGAAGAGGGTGGCGTATTAGGTTTATTTTCTAACCTCTTATGTTCATCGGGTATTGCCATCGTAAGTGTTGTTGTCTTCTCATTTGTCTTTGCGATGATTTTTAAAGCTAAAGATTAAAGGAAAATGTCAAAGTTTTCCTTTTTTCTTGTATAATAGGAAAGTCATACAATCAAAAAAATTCGCAAAAGCATGCGAACATTTGTCGAAGCAAAAATAGGAGCAAAACAAAACCCAAGGTGTTAAATCTTGTTTAATAAAGATTTAAAAATTGTAAAAAAATTAATCTTCCATGTAAATATGGTGATAACCGCGTTTAGAATGATAATCTAAAGGAACACATTTATCAAAATGGCATTTAGAACAAGTAGTATAAGGAGGAGTAGAAATAGGAAGACCATTCCATTCATCTTCTTGTTCAAATTCAAGAACAGCTTCAAGTGGAGCTTCAAATTTGTATTTGCATTTAGGGCAAATGTAAACAACAACCTTGCCACTGAGTTTCATAGGGAAACTACTAAAATCAAATTTTTCAATATTCATAAATAACCTCCAAATTAAGTAACTTCTAAAATAAATTTTAATTTTGCATCACAATTAGGACAATTATAAGGATTTCTGTTAAAGCTTTTTAAAACAGAAAGTTCATATTTAAGAAAAGTCTTTCTTATGTGTTTTTTTATTTCAGGAATTAACATAAACATTTTATCATGAAGTTTATGCTTTTTTCTATAAAAACCATTATAACGAATAATTTTAAATTGAGAAGGGATAAGATGGCGAAGAATTATGAAAATAAACTTTTCAGCAGAGACAGTAACTTCATGATAAGAATTATCATAATGGTCATTGTAACAAAAAGTAACATTAGTACCATCATAATTAATAATTCTGTTTTCACTGATAGGGACTCTGCCACAATAACGAGTAACATATTCGATGCCATCTTTTAAATTTTTAAATTTTTTAGGTTCAGCATAAACATAAAACCCATTTTTGTATTTATTAAATAAATTATTTTTAACAATATCAAAATTTTTGCCTAATTTTTTAGATAAAAGTTTTAAAAGAATAATTTGAAATCTTTTAGAAAGAGCATCATAATTAAAATAATTCCATTTAACAACAGTATCGTTATTACCAAGTTTAATTTCAGCAAGGAGGACATGAATATGAGGATTCCATTTTAAATCGCGACCAAAAGTATGAAGAAAAGAGAAAAAGCCAGGAGTATATTTAATTTTAGAAAGATATTTAATAAGTTTTTTTGACTTTTTAGAAAATTTATAAGATTCATTTAAAATAGAATAAATAGTATCATGAACAGCTTTAAATAAGATGTCAATCATTTCATCGAAAGGATAAAAGAAAAATTTGCGAAGTTCTTTAGGGATAGTAAAAACAATTTGTCTGTGTTTACATTTATAAGCAGTTTGTAAAACATTTTCAACTCTTTCCAATTTATATTTATAACCACAAGAAGAACACAATCTAGATTTACAAGTATTACCAATAAAAACTAAATCATGACATTCAGGACATTCATAAATGGAAAAACCTAAATCTTTGTTATAACAATCAATAATTTTATTAATCTCATAATCAGCATTAGGTCTATATAAATCAATAATATCTTTATATTTAAAATAAACGGAATGCCAATGGTCATCAAAAATTTGAGCAATAGTACCAGTTTTTTTAAAAGAATTATATTTAGGGTTTAAGGAACCATCAGAAAAAAACATATTCTCATTATAAATATCAGGTAAAATATTTTCTTTAAAAAAACATAAAGAAACTTTTTGATTAGAAAAATCATCCATAATAATTACTACTTTCTATATTATTATCATTATACCAAAAAAGAATTCCGTTAGGAATTCATAGAATGAAAAATTTATTTTTCATTCTTCTTG
>CANQRA010000026.1 GCA_947626125.1 uncultured Bacilli bacterium | reverse complement strand
CTTTCATAAGCTGCATCATATAACTTTGTCCCTGGTCTTACATAATAAGATACATCTGCAATATGAACCCCTAGTTCATAATGGTCATTAAATTCTTTAATACTTATGGCATCATCGATATCTTTAGTATCATCACCATCAATGGTAAATATTTCTTCCTTTGTTAAATCTATTCTGCCAATCTTATCTTTTTCTAAAACTTCACTTGGTAATTTACTTACTTCTTCTTTAACTTCATCACTAAATTCTAATTCAATATCATGAGCATAAGCGATACTCATAATATCTATATCCGGGTCATTTTTATGACCAATTATTTTGGTAATTAAACCAACAAATTTCTTGGGTCCAATTTGTTCTTTTAACTCAACTAAAACTTTATGACCATCAACTAAATTATGAAAATGATTTTCCAATTCTATTTCAATATCCATCTTTTTATCGTCTAAAATAAGGGTTGGCATATTACCTACATATAAAATTTCCCCGATTACTCTTTTAACACTTCTTTTAAGAATTTTAAGAACTTTTCCTTCGATTTTCCCATTTCTCGCATACATGTCAATTAAAACAGTATCCCCATTAATGGCATCATTTAAATTATCACGCGCAATAAAAATATCTTCAGAGTACTTATCATTTACTAAAAAGGCATAGCCATTCTTCGCTACATCAAGAGTACCTACCCTTAAACTTTTACAATAATCCATTAAAATATATTTACTCTTCTTAGTTTCATGAACAATACCTTCACTAATTAAATTAGCAAGTTCTTCTTTTAAAGAATTTATATCACATTTTAAATAATCATTAATATCTTTTAATGATTGAGCCTTATCTTTATTACTTAAATATTCCAATATTTTATCTTTCATATTTATCACACATTAAGTATATCATTTATCTAATCATAAGTAAATTAATACAATCATAGAAAAAATGTTAATAACTATCAAGTTATCAACATTAAGAATTGATTAGACCATTAATTGGCATTGCCACGAATGGGTCATCATAAGTACCCGAACCAGTTAATTTTGTTTTAGAGGCATCGAGATAGAAAACGGGGCGGACACCTCCCCCGGAAATTGCTCCGGGAATCCACCAACTCGAAAGACCCCCGTTCCCCATCAACTTCCATGGAAGCCAGTATCCGTTACTCGTACGACCGTAACGAGACATGGTCCACTCGTGGGTAAATGCACCTGTATCTCCATTACTGGTCATATGAAACCAGCTAGCGGCACATCCTACATAATCTGAGTAACAATTTGTTGTTCCTTCGCCTTTATAAGAATAATAATAATCATGTATATACATCAATCCTATTTTAGCAGTTACGAATTTAGTCCATGTGTAAGTATTGCCGTTATATCCCGTAATCGTCGGGGCTTTCCCTGTCTCTATTTGGTATACTTCGTCCGCAGTCTTGTCCGGTTCAGCTTTCGAATCGATTTCTCCTATATCTCCATATAGCCAGTCAGTATCTTTTATCATTTCATACCATGTGTTATTAGTTTTCACGTAGCACGCCTTAAAATCAGTGCAGTTGACAAAATAATTATTCTCGTTGTAAGTATACATACCGTTCAGGGACTTGAAAAGGCCAGACTCCCCCCACAATTGGCCATCACTACACTCCCAATCAAAATAAGACATATAGTCCCTTCTTAGTTCTGTGTTTTTGATTAATTTTAAATCTCCTGTTTCTGGGTCTATTCCTATTATTCTGTACATATATTCACTAGTCACGTTTCCAGCACAATTACCCGATGGAGTTTCTGTTCCAAAACAGATGAAGTTATCAACCACTCCCGAACACCCCCCATCGCTGGCATCACACGTCCCATAGAATCGGAATAACCCACCCAGTACACCCGTACTTAATCCTTTTGGATTTTTAGAAAATACATATCCGCCAAGACCAGGAATTAACTTTTTTGTTGCATATTTATCACTTACTACACTTGATACTCTGCCTGATTTATCTATTGTTCTTGCTTCTACTGTATATGTTGTTCCATCTTTTAATCCTGAAACTGTACAACTTGTTCCAGTTGTACTTTTCCAACTTGTTGTATCTGGAGAACTTACTCGACATTCTCTTGTATTTATTCCACTTCCTGAATCTGTTCCTCCTATCGTTACGGTGATACTTGTCTCTGTACTTGTATTTAAGCTAATCGTGGCTGTTGGATTGTTTAAATCTAAGGTTATTTTTTTACTCATTACATTCGATACATTCCCTGCTTTATCTTTGATAAAAGCATATACTGTTTTCTCTCCATTACTACTTGGTAAAACTATACTTGCTGTTTCACTATTTCCTGTTACTTCATTATAACTACTACAACTATTTGTTGTATTTACACAATAACTTGCTACATCTGTATCTGTCCATTCGAGTTTATAATCTATTCCTACTACTTGGGTATAATTTGTACTATTACTTAAGGTTTGGTTTGATGCTGCTTTTCCTGTTAAAGTAAATCCACTTATGGTTGGTGACGTTCTATCTACTGTTATAGTTTGACTAACTACTTGTGATATGTTCTTTGCTCTATCTCTTACATACGCATTGATTGTTTTTGCTCCTTCTGTATTTACTGTTATGGTTCCACTTTTAGTTGTGGCTCCATTTGTCTTTTGCCAGTCACTTTCAGTACAAGTAGCATTTCCCTCTTTAACACAATAATAAACTACATCACTATCTTCCCATGTAACTGTATAATCTATTGTATATCCATATACATAATTACTATTTGTCTTTCCATCTTTATCTGTTCCACTTATGGTTATACTTTTTACTGTTGGTTTAGTATCATCTATATCAAAATACATCTTACAATAGATTGATACTGTTGTCTCTAATCTTATTCTTCCTTCATCTGTTTGACTTGCTTTTCCTGTTTGTTTTGCTCCATGATAATCATAACATTCTGTTAAATTTGTATTTAATATATATCCTTTAGTTGGATATTCATTATCCTCTTTTTTATTATATATAGAACTACCTTTTGCACTTTGCAAATAAATCCCAAAGTCATTTACATTTATATATTGGTTATTTAGTTTATTGGTTTCTAAAGTATAACTATTTTTTACTTTATTGTCATAATATTTATCTACTTGTAATATTACTATTGCTATTACTACAAACATTATCGTACTTATTATAAAATATTTCTTTTGTTCTTCCATTTCTATTCTTCTCTCCACCACATAACTTATTTTACGTTAAACTATTATTATCATAACTTATTCTACCCTAAAAATCAATAACTTATTTTACGTTATGATAAATTTTGGTTGTGATGACATATGAATAGACTAAAAGAATTAAGATTAGAAAATAATTTATTACAAAAAGAAATAGCCAAAGAATTATATATGAGTCAAACTGGCTATTCCCAATATGAAGTAGGGACAAACGATATATCCACAACTATGCTAAAAAGAATAGCTAAATTCTATAATGTCTCCATCGATTATTTATTATGCTTAACAGATAATAAAAAGGCATATAGTAAATCAATTATAAATATAGCTGATAACAATATAAATAGATTAAGAGAAATTAGAGAAGATAGAGATTTAAATCAAACAGAAGTAGCTAAAATATTAGGTATGAGTCAAACTGGGTATTCTGCTTATGAAACAAGAGACAATGATATCCCTACTAGAGTATTGATAAAACTTGCTATATTTTATAATGTTTCAATTGATTATTTATTGTATATCACTGACGAAAGAAAACCATTTAGTAGAAAATAGCATCATTTTCAAATAAAAATGTTAATAACTAAAGAGTTATCAACATGTAAAATAGAGTTCCCAATTCTCTAGAGATTTGGGCAAAAAACAGCAGTTTTTTTCATTTTTTATTCGCAAACTATTTACAAATATAATTAAAGCTGTTTTAATAAAGTCTTAGGAGGACAAATATTGGTGTTACCTAGTACTTTTTAGAAATACTATTCTTATGTTTCAAAACGTAGGGGGTTGCTAGGAAGTAGGTGGTGCTTATGAGAGATAAAAATCGTGTTGATTTCTTATTAATCATAGTTTTTATAACCGTTTTAGCTTTGCTAATCCTGATAATAAAAACAGCCAACCCAAAAGGTTAGCTAACAACACATAGGTAACGCTTATATGCGTCTTCCTATTTATAATTTTACCATATTTATTTTTTATATACAATTACTTATTGAGTAATTCTTCAATTTTCATTAAACGATTATATTTACAAATTCTTTCTCCCCGACAAACAGAACCTGTTTTAATGAAAGGAATACCAAAGCCAACAGCTAAATCCGCAATAAAAGTATCTTCTGTTTCGCCACTGCGATGACTGATAATTGTTTTGTAATTGTTCTTTTTAGCTAACATAATTGTTTTAGTCATCTCTGATACAGTACCTATTTGATTAGCTTTTAATAAAATAGCATTGCCAGCATTAGCTTTAATTCCTTCTTGTAAAAGAGTCGGATTAGTGCAGAAATAATCATCTCCCACCAACATAATTTTATGACCAATTAACTTGGTTAAAACAGCTAAACTTTCTAAATCATTTTCATAGAAAGGGTCTTCAATACTTATAATTGGGTAATTATTAACTAAATTCATATAGAATTTTATTAATTCATTGGCATCATACTTATTACCATCGATTTTATACACTTTTTGTTCTTTATCATATACTTCAGAAGCTGCAACATCTAAGGCTAATAAAACATCTTTACCTGGATGATAATTGGCATCATTAATAGCATCCATGATTAAATCTAGGGCATCAGTAGTCTTTTTTAAATTAGGAGCAAATCCCCCTTCATCCCCTACCGCGGTAGATAATCCTTTATTTTTAATTAATTTCTTTAAAGTATGATATATTTCACAAGCAGCCTCAATTCTTTTAGCTTCGCCTTTCATGATGGGTACAATCATAAATTCTTGAATATCTAGAGCATTGTCGGCATGAACACCACCATTAATGATATTAACCATCGGAATAGGTAAGCTTACTTTACCATAAGTAACATACTCATATAATTCTTTATTTTGTAATTTAGCTAAACATTTTAAAGTAGCTAGAGAAACCGCTAACATAGCATTAGCCCCTAAATTACTCTTATTTGGGGTACCATCTAATTTAAGTAAGATTTTATCAACCGTTACTTGGTCTATTTTTTGCCCTATTAAAGCATTTCTAATAACTGTATTAACATTTTGAACAGCTTTTAAAACACCTTTACCCATATATCTAGCCATATCATTATCTCTTAATTCTAAAGCTTCTTTAGAACCTGTTGAAGCTCCACTAGGTACAGATGCTACACTCTTAGTATTATTAGCTAAAATCATTTCCACTTCTATCGTGGGATTACCTCGACTATCAAGGATTTCCCTTGCATGGATATCTTTTATATTCATTTACTACACTCACTTTCACTGATACTTTTAGTATAACCAAACTAGCAACATTTAACAATATTAAAAAAGATGTTTTACACATCTATTTTACTAAGCAATAAAATAACTACTTCTTTTTCTTAATAAGATATTAATAATAATATTTAATAAGCCATATCCCATTAAACATATACCGGTTGCCGCAATCACTGCATCTTTTAAATTAAAGAATGCAGCAATACCAATAACCATAATTAAGATACCCGTAACTAAAATAAGTAGCCAACTAGATTCTTCAAACTTTTTTAACAAAATAGCATAATTGATTTTTTGAATCCCACAAACTAAATAATATACACCTAACATAATAGTTAAAATATTGCCTAAGAATAAAGAAGCAAACCCTAAGATAAGTAAAACAATACCATATATTAGATTATAATTATATAGTTCGAATCCTTCTCTTTTTATATAAGATACAATTGATAAGATACCATTAATAATGAAGACAATACCTGTAAATACGGATACCAAAACATTACTTAATTCAGGATTTAAAAAGAAAATAAGTCCTAAAATAAAATATACTAACCCCATTACTATATTAGCGATTGTTACAGTATTAAATATTCCTTTACAATAACCAAAAATACTTTTTAACATTATCTCACTCTTTTCTATCTCTTATTTTATCAATTAATTCTTTTTAATTCAATCTTTTTATGATATAATAATGTCATTTAAGAAGGTGTATTTATGCATATTGAAACACTTAATATTGAAGAATTTAATCTTTATCAAAAAGAGCATCATTTATCTAACTTTTATCAAACAGTTAACTATGGCATGTTAAAAGCGGAAAATGGTTATGATTACGATTTAATTGGTTTAAAAGATGAAAGTGGAACTATTCAAGCTGCTTCTTTAATTCTACTTAAACAAATTGGTGGTCAAAGTTATTATGGTTATGCTCCCCGTGGATTTTTAATAGATTATAATAATGAAGGACTTATGAATATTTTTACTACTAAATTAAAAGAATATTATGCGACCAAAAAAGTTATTTTTATTAAATTAAATCCTTATATACCCATTGGAGAAATTAACAAAAAAGATTTTAGCATTACTTATAATAAAAATATCGATATAAGAAATATTTTAAATAGTAATGATTATAAAAAGCTTGCAGATAATTTGTACTTTGAAGCTCAACTACCTAGATTTAATGCTTTTGTTGATTTAAAAACTTTTAAGTCCTCTGTTTTAAGTAAGAATAATCGTAACAAAATTAAAAAAGGCATTCGAAAAGGATTAGTATTTGAAAAAGCTAGTAAAGAACAAATAGATATCTTTAATAATATGCTTAATGAGGAAAGTCAAAATCCTTATTACTACCGAGATTATTATGCCGCTTTTGCTAAAGAAGATGATATTGATTTATTCTTAGTTTCCATTGATTATAACATTTTTTTACAAAATAGTGAATATATCTACAACAATGAATTAAACAGAAACAGTTTATTAAATGATAAATTAATTCGTTATGGTACCGAGAAAAATATTAATGCTAAGATGGCTAGTGATAAAGTATTACTTACTTATAAAGATGATGTTTTAGAAGCATCAAAGGGGTTAGGCAACCAAGAAAAAAAATATATCGCGGGAGCATTAGTAGTTAAACATAATAATATGGTTACCATTATAAAAAGTACCTTCGATAAGAATTATAAAAGATTTGTTCCTAATTATTTCTTATATTATAATATTATTAAGTATTATCAAGATTCTTTTAACTATCTAGATTTAAATGGCATTGTTGGTAATTTTAAAGATGAAAATCCTTATTCGGGATTAAATCGTTTTAAGCTAGGGTTTAATCCTCATATCTATGAATTTATTGGAGAATATGATTTAATAATTAATGCTAAATTATATGAAACATTATTAAGAAATGGATTTTTACAAAATGAATTCGATAAAAAAAATTCAAGTTGGTAGTGCTTGAATTTTTATTTTACAGTACATGAAGTTGTAACAACATCAATCTTTACATTAATTGAGCTATTACTTAAAGTATTTTGACTTGTCTCTGTGTTTTTAAAATAAACATCACCTGTTATACTTGTAGATGTAGTTGTACCATTTAATGTATAGGTAAATGTTTTTTCAATGTTTTTATCTTTTGCCGTAGATAAATCAATTTCTGTTCCACTATCGGTAAATTCCATACCTGCGCCTTTTGTTAATTTTGCAAAAAGGCTGCCAGAAGTTAGTTTAGATTTTATGGTATTACTATCGGTAGGTAACGAAATAGTAATTTTTCCTTGACATGAATAAGTTAAACCTGAGGCTCCTCCAGAAACAGCTATACTAGCAATTGTATGATTTACAGGAGATTCTGATAAGGCTGTTGATGCAGTTTGAGCATAATAGGTTTTGCCTTTATTTGAATAGGACATATTCGCAGCTGTTAAGTTCAAACTTAATGTTACTCCTCCGGTTGTACCAACAGTACCAACGTTTGGAGTTACTAAATTTATATTGGTTGTCGCACTAGTATTACTTCCTACAACAGAAAAGTATGCAAAAGAACTGCTGATTACTGCAATTAATAAAACTGCAATAGCAATAATACTTAAAGCCAGAATATTTTTCTTATCCATTTTTATACTCTCCAATTCTTATTCTAATTTGATTTTACAAAATGCTTGTCTTTTTGTCAAGGAACATTACTTATAATATGGATAATTTTACATATGTTTATACATCTACATTTTGCATGGTACTTTGATAGCTAAGATGTCTAATAAAATACTATTAATTTTATAAACTATACTAGTTAGATATAACCATGATTCTTGTTTTAAATTATCTTCTTCCGTTAAAATAATATTTTCAGTATAAAAACGATTGTAACTTGAAGTTAAACGATATAAGTACTCAGTAATATCATTTAATGATTTAGAAGCAAATGATTTCATTAAGATACTATCGAGATTATTTAAAATTAATAATAACTCTCGGTCGTAATTATTATATATGTTATTTATTTTTTGATATTTAAGGCCTTTTTCGTTAGCTTTATTTAAAAGAGATTTCATTCTGATGGTTGAATATAAAATATATGGGCCTGTTTTTCCCTCTAAATCACAAAATTTATTAATATCAAAATTATAATCTGTTTCTCTATTAGGTAACATGTCAGCATATTTAACCGCGGATATTGCTAAATCTTCAGCTATACTATCACGTTCATCCGTAATGTTTTCATTTAAACGCTTTAAACACTCATTTTTTACTTCGCTTAATAAGTCTTCTAAGCGCATTACTCCCCCATCACGAGTTTTAAATGGACGACCATCACTTCCATTCATTGTGCCAAAGCCTGCAAAAACTAGATTGACATCATCAGTTAAATGGGCTTTTTTTGACGCTCTAAAAACTTGGGTAAAATGAAGATTTTGTCTTTTATCTGCCACATACCAAATTTCATCAGGGTGATATTCTTGCATTCGGTCATATATTGTTGCTAGCTCGGTTGTACTATATAGTATACCTCCATCACTTTTAATTAGTAACATAGGAGGTATTTCTAATTTATCATCTTCCTTGCTAACTTCAATAACTTTAGCTCCTTCGCTTTCTTTAACAATATTTTGTTTATCTAAATATTTTAAAAGCTCCGGCACTACTTCTTCAGCATCACTTTCCCCTTTATATAAATCAAAATTAGTATTTAATTGGTCATAAATATTTTTAATACTTTTTTTCGAAACTTCCATTATTTTTAACCATAAATCATAAATACCTTTTTCATGGTCTTGTAATCTTTTTGTCATCTCTTGAGCTTCTTTTAAATATTCTTCATCTTCTTTAGCTTTCAAAGAAGCAAAAGGATAAACTTCCTCTAGTAATTCATTAGTAATGCAAACATCACTATCATCGTGATTGCTAGGATTAAAATAAGGCCATTCAGGATATCTTTTACTAAGTTCTAAAATAACTAAGCCTAAAGGACGGCCAAAATCGCCTAAATGAGTATCAGAAATTGTTTTATAACCTAAATAATTACACAATCTTTTTAAAGCTTCCCCAATATTAGCGCTTCTTAAATGCCCAACATGAAGACTTTTAGCAACATTAGCTCCACCATAGTCTAAAAAAATCAATTGATTTTTGGGAGCATATCCATAATCATCAATGTTGGCAAAATCTACTAAAGCTTTATTACTAATAGTTAAGTTAATAAATCCGGGACCAGCCACAGAAACATCTTTAAAAAAGTCATCTTTTTTTAAAACTTCCACCACTTCATTCGCTATTTCTATGGGGCTCTTATGATATTTTTTAGCCATAGGCATAATGCCATTAAATTGATAATCGCCTAAATCAGGGCGAGCAGATTCTAAAACGGTTACTTCCTCTCCATCATAATGGCAATCTTGGATAGCCTTTGCTACCTTATCTTCTAATATTTTATAAAATTTTTTCATTTTCTCTCACGAATTTATTTTATCATAATTATAAGAAAAAACAAATAGAAACAAAAAGAGTGAGATATTCCCACCCTAATTAATCAGCATATTTAGCAGTATACTCAAAGAAGCCAATATAATCCTTCTCTTCATCACCAATAATCATTTTATCAAAGGTAATTTTGTCATCTTCTATTAAGAAAGTAATTTTAACATCATCACCAGTGTCTTTGTCTTTACCTTTAACAGTTACGACATTATTTTTGTCCGTCCATTTAGAATTATCTAAAGCTTTATCAAGAAGTTCACCAACATTTTCTTTAACCTCTAATTGCCAAGGATTAAATTCCTCTCTTACTTTGCGAATGTTTTCAGTATATTTGTTACCACATCCAGAAAGACCTAATATAATAATTAAACATAATAATAGATTAACTAATTTTTTCATTCCATTTTCCTCTCAGTCTTTTCCTATTTTATCATATTTAATTATATAAAACAACTTGAATTTTCTTATTCATTAACAACTTTGGTACCCGCAATCAAATCATGAATACCTAAGCCATCTTTTCTTAATAAGAAACATAATAAATTAGCAATATTGAAAATTGTAAATAAAACTTCAAAAGCAAAATAGCAAATAATAAATGAAATACTATTTAAGACAAAAGGAAATATTGATAAGACTAAACAAGGAAGAAGACCACCAACATATATAAATTGTAATGGGATTAATCTAATAATACTTTTACCTAGGGTTAAATTACTATCATCATTATTAACCACTTTTATTTTCATAATTTTCTTACCTAGAGTTTGACCATTATTAAATTTTTGAAATAAACCAAAGTAAGCAATAATGATAATTCCTGTAGCAATATTATATACTACCCCATATTTATTTAAATCATGAAATATATCAGCCATATCTTTGATGGTATCTAAATATTCATCAGCATCTTCCGTATAAGCATTCTCGGTTATTTTTAATAAATCTTCTCTTGCACCTATATATTCATCATAAGTTGGATTAATAAATTTAATATTAATAACTAAATTTAAGACAATATAAACAAATAAAATATCTAATAAATAAGCAAGAATTCTCGTACTTTGTTTAACTTTATTTTCCATTTCTTTACCCTTAAGCTGTTATCTTTAATGATACAGTTGTTTCCTTTCCATCTCTTATAAAAGTTATTTTTATTGTATCACCAATTTTATGTTTGTAAAGTTCATATCTTAAATAAGCCACATTACTAATTTCTTTATTATTAATTTTAGTAATAACATCTAAGGCTTTAATTCCTGCTTTATCCGCGGCTGAATTATCATCAACATCCATTACTAAAACTCCCGAAGAAATATTGTATTTATTTAAATAGTAAGCATAATAAAAATCTTTGGAACTACGAAGAGCCGTCGTCACATTAGCAGGTAAAATACCAATCGTTGGATATTTTGTCTCTTCACCATTAATGATACCCTCAGCTTTTTCAACTGCTACTTCAATAGGAATAGCAAAGCCCATACCTTCAACGCCTTCACTACTTATTTTAGCGGATATTACCCCGATTACTTCCCCATTGGAATTACATAAAGGTCCACCTGAATTACCACTATTGACGGCAGCATCAGTTTGTAAAACATTCATAATATATTCAGAATCCGTGGTATTTCCTAAAGATACTTCAACTAGTCTTTCTTTACCAGATATTATTCCCCTTGTTACAGTCCAAGAATAAACAAAATCTAAAGGAGCCCCAACTGTAAAAGTCGTATCTCCTACTCTTAAGGAATCGGTAGAACCTATTTCTACAGGTTCAATATTTTCTTTCGCATCAACCGATAAGACAGCAATATCTGCATATTGGTCACCGCCCATTAACGTAGCTTCTACTTGTTCACCATCAGAATAAGTTATTTTATAATTATCTCCACCATCAATAACGTGATAATTAGTGATAATATAAAATTTATCATCATCTTTCTTATAGACAAAACCACTACCAGAAGCATACAAAGTATCTTTTTTATAATTAGATACAATTATAACTGAATCATAAACTTTCTCTACGGCATCCGCAATCCCTTGGTCCGTAACAGTAACATCTTTTTCTATTTTTGTAACTGTCTCTTGAAATAATTTAGGAAATTTATAAATAAAACCATAAGCTAAAAATATTCCTAACATTAATATAAATATTGTATAAACAATAACTCTTGTTTTTTGAGCACTATTTTGTTTCATCTTTTAAATCCTCTCAATCTCTCGATAATTAATAGGAAATCCCATTTCATTTAAAATCTTTTCCATTTCAATCGTATCTACTTTACCATCTAAAATATCTAATTCATAGCTTATTTCATTCATCATTAAAATAAAATCATCTTTTTTTAATAATTCTTTCATGATAATAATGATGGCAAATAAATCATTTTCTCCATAAATATAATTACCTTCTTCATCTTGTTCGATATTTAGTAAATCATGATACCTAGTCTTGTTAATCTTTTTATGTGTTTTATTATTAAAGCATAAATCTTCATGAGCACATAGATTACGATAATTAGCAAGAATAGGTAAATAATCGACCATATTTCTAACAGAAACATTATATACTTTAGCTATTTCTTCTTGGTCATCTTTTTGTAATACGGAATATAATTCACCAACGATGCCAAAAGATAGAACTTTAACAACTACCCAAAGAGGAATATAACCATAATTAGATATATAATGGCTAGTCGCGGCATGTTGTTTACCATTAACATTTATCTGTCTTTTCATTTTTCTCAGTAAATCATTGATTTGTCTACTCTTACTATAATCTTTGACAAAGTTATCGGCGTTTAAATAATGCTGTTCTTTAAAGCCGTGATTCTTACTCATAACATAAGACAAGATACTTTTCAAGTTGTTCTCAACAATTAATATATTTTTAAATAAAATATTTCTTAATTGTCGGTCAAAACTGAATAAACCATAAATTTCCCGAAAATTAGTTCCTTTAATAAACTTACGACTACCATCATCTCTTAGAAATAAATGCCTATAACCACTTAAGAAAAAATAATTTTCACGGAGAAGGATTTCTTTGGCATAATCTATATCATCAATAACTAATCCTTTATCTTTTAATATTTCTATTTGTTCTTCTAAAGTTTTAAATGTTTTTGACCCCATAATATTTATTCACCTATTAAATTATACCATAAGAAACAATATAAATATATCTATTTTTTTTGTTAATTTAATATAAATTTAGTGATAATTACGTGAAATTTGCTATAATTAAAAAGGAGATGATAATATGCCTGCTTTATATACTCATTATACTTTTGGTAACAGTGTTTTAAATAATGTTAATAAAAAATTACAAAAAGAAATAAAAAGTAATCTTACTTATTATAATATGTTTAATCAAGGTTTTGATAATTTATATTACTATTTACGCAAATGGAATTATTATCGGGACTTTGGGATTAGTTGTCATAAGAAAAAAATTGATTTATTCTTTACTAATACTATTACTTATATTAAAGGAAATAATTTAGAAAACGATTCAACTTGTACTAATATGGTATATGGTATTTTAAATCATTATATTTTAGATACTATTATTCATCCTTTTATTAATTATCAAGTTGGTAATGTCCATATTGAACACACCAAAATAGAATTTATAATTGATGCTTATATTTTTAATTATTTAAGTGATGTTAAGTGGAAAGGCACTTTATACAAAACATTAATTCCAAAACTAAAATTTAATGATAACTTAATTAATTTATTAGATTATACTTTCATAACTACGCATAACGAAAAGAATATTGGTAAAATTTTTAATAAATCCCATAATTTAGGTTATTATATTTATCGTTATTTTATAAATGATTATTATGGCATTAAATCTTTCTTTTATAAAATAGTTGATTTTATCTTAAGAAAAAAAGTTATCCGTTTTAGTAAAACTACTTTTCGCGTTACCGAAGAAAATATGGTTATTTTAAATATGGATAAAAATAATTGGCACCATCCACAAGATAAGAATAAAATATATAATTATTCTTTAGAAGAATTGTATAAAGCTTCTTTAAAAATAGCTATTAAACTAGATAATTTAGCTTACCAAGTTATTCATGAAGATGAAGATATCAATAAATTAATAAAAGAAATTAATTCAATTAGCCTTGAAAATATTTAATAATTCCCAAACTAATGGAATCAGCTACTTTTTGTTGATATTCTTCAGTTATAAGTAAATTTCTTTCTTGCCCATTTGATAAAAAACCACACTCTATTAAAACACCTTTTATTTCTAATTTATCATACATATAAGTATCACTTGGTATTTTTTTAATTTCTCGATTGCCTTTTAATCTTTCATTCATCGCACTCTGGATTTTTTCTGCTAACTTTTCATTTTCTTTATCATAAAACACTTGAGGGCCATAGTAACTGCTGTTACTTAAATAATTTAAATGAATACTTAAATATAAATCAGCTTTACTTTCATTAATCTTTTTAATTCTATTATCAAAATCACTTTTTTTACGATAAGAAGCATTAGGCAAGGATAAATCATAATCTCCATCACGCGTTAAAATAACACTAGCACCAAGTCTACTTAAAGTTTTTTCTAAGGCTAGGCTAATATCTAAATTAATATCTTTTTCATAAATTTTGCCATAACTAGTACCTGGGTCTTTGAAACCATGTGCAGGAATAGGAAAAGTCCAAAAATATCATTATTTCTTAAAATTCAATGTTCCATTCTATTTCTATATCT
>CANQRA010000025.1 GCA_947626125.1 uncultured Bacilli bacterium | reverse complement strand
CGGATTTAAAAGTTAAATCTTGTGATGTTGAAGCTTGGAGTCCAAGACAAAAGAAATATTTTGAAGTTGGTAGTTGTTCTATTTTAGGCGATGCTCAAACAAGAAGATTACAAATTCGTACTAAAACAGAAGAAGGAACTAAATTCTTGTGTTCATTAAACAATACTGTTGTTGCTACCCCTAGAGGGTTAATTGCCTTGATTGAAAATAATTATCAAGAAGATGGAAGTATTTTAATTCCTAAAGCCTTACAACCATACATGGGTGGAAAAGAAAAAATCGAGAAGAAATAATAATTAAAAGAGAAGTATTAGATTGGATTCATTGTAGTACTTCTTTTTTATTTGCTTATACATCTCATTGAAGAAAAATGCCACTAGTGGCAAAAATCTTCAATGAGGTATTGTAAAAATATAAAAAAGATTATATAATTAGATTGAAGAAAAATGCCACAAGTGGCAAAAATCTTCAAAGGAGGACATTATGAAAGAAATAAAAAGAGATATTTATTTAAACCGATTAATTAGTCGAAAAGAAAATGGTTTAATTAAAGTAATCACGGGTATTAGAAGATGTGGTAAATCTTATTTATTAGACCCATTATTTAAAAATTATTTACTTGAAAATGGTGTAAAAGAAAATCATATTATAAAATTAGAGTTAGATAAAGAAGAAAATAGTAAATACCTCAATTCTCATGAATTGAATAATTATATAAAATCTCAAATAAAAGATAAAGATATGTATTATATTTTACTAGATGAGATTCAATTAGTGGATAACTTTGAATCTGTTTTAAATGGCTTTTTGTATGAAAGAAATCTTGATGTTTATGTAACAGGCAGTAATTCAAAGTTCTTATCATCAGATATTATTACCGAATTCAGAGGTAGGGGAGATGAAATAAGAGTATTGCCATTATCTTTTTCAGAATATGTTAGTGTTTTTAAAGGTGATAAAACGGAAGCTTGGAATGAATATGTATTATATGGTGGATTACCTTTAATTTTGTCTAAAAAAACTGATGAAGAAAAATCAAAATATTTAAAAGATTTATTTGAGCAAACTTATATAAAGGATATTATTGAACGCAACAATGTGCAAAGGTTTGACATTATCGATTCAATTATTAATATCTTGGCATCTTCAGTTGGCTCACTTACTAATTCTCAAAAAATATATAACACATTTATAAGAAATGGTAAAGAAATTTCTTTAAATACCATAAATGCATATATAAAATATATTGAAGATTCCTTTATTGTCAACAAATCTACTAGATATGATGTTAAAGGCAAAAAATATATTCAAACTCCGCAAAAATATTATTTTACGGATATTGGCCTTTGTAATGCTAGGTTGAATTTTAGGCAACAAGAAGAAAATCATATAATGGAAAATATCATTTATAACGAATTAATAGTAAGAGGATATAATGTTGATGTAGGCGTAGTGGAAATTAGAGATGAAATTAAAAACAGAAAACAATTAGAAGTTGATTTTGTGTGTAATTTAGGAAATAAAAGATATTATGTACAATCAGCATTGAATTTAGAAACGAGAGAAAAAACAATCCAAGAAGAAAGACCTTTAATGAATATAAATGATAATTTTAAAAAAATAATTGTAGTAAAAGATAATATAAAACATTGGTATACAGAAGAAGGTATATTAATAATCGGAATACAGGAATTTTTATTAAATCAAGATAGTCTAGATTTATAGTGACATTTATGGTGACATTTATAGTGACAAATAATGTCATTAATTATTAGATAAATTGAAGAAAAGTGCCACTAGTGGCAAAAATCTTCAATGAAAAAATTTTTCCAGTACAGCCAAAAAACTTTTTATTTATATAATTTTGTTGTATTCTTAATGAAGAGGGGTGTTCCTATGTTAAAAAGAACTTATTATTTAAATAAAATAAAGGATTTTTATAATGTAAATTCCTTAATTAAAATTTTGTATGGATTATGGAGAAGTGGTAAATCAGTTATATTACAACAAATAATTGAGGAAATAAAAAACAGCGGAGTAAAAGATGAGCACATTATTTATCTTAATTTTGAATCTCTTGAATATGCCAATATAAAAAATGCCTTGGATTTAAATGATTATATTAAAAGCTTAGTTAAAGATAAAGAAACATACTATTTATTTTTAGATGAAATACAAAAAGTTGAAGATTTTGAAAAAGCAATCAATTCTTTAAGAATTACTAACCAATTTAGTATTTTTATCACAGGTTCTAATAGTAAAATGACTTTTTTAGAACTTTCCACTGATTTATCAGGAAGATATGTAAGTTTTAGAATTAATCCCTTGTCATTTAAAGAAGTTGTAGAAATGACTAATACTAAACCCGAGAAATATTTGGATTTAATGCACGACATTTTTGAATGGGGAACTTTACCACAAAGATTTATATTCACTAATAATGATGCCAAAGAAAATTATATTAGAGATGTTTATGATTCAATTTTGCTTAAAGATGTTGTAGATAGATTAGGAATTAATGATATTACTTCTTTTAATAAAATTCTTCAATATGTTTTAAATACTGAAACTAGAGAATTTTCCGCCACAAATGTTTTAGATTACTTAGATAAAGCAGGTAGTAAAGTAGCCACGGATACATTATATAAATATTTGGATGCTCTTTGTTCAACATTTATTATTAATAAGGTGTATAGGTATGATATTAATGGTAAAGCTATCTTAAAATCATTAAATAAATTTTATGCTACCGATTTAGGAGTTAAAAAAATCAAAACTAATAGTAAAGAAATTAATTATTCTCAATCTTTTGAAAATCTTATTTATAATGAATTAGTAAAAAAAGGATATGAAGTTTATATAGGAAAAACTAAAGAGGGGGAAATCGATTTTATAGCTTCCAAAAATAAGAGTATTAAATATATCCAAGCTTGTTATGATTTAACCAATGAAGAGACAAGAAACAGAGAATTTAAAGTCTTTGATAATATTGATGATAATTATCCTAAGTATGTAATTTCTATTAATAAAGAAGACTATTCACAAAAAGGAATTAAACATCTTAATGTCTTTGACTTTCTAATGAATGATGATTTTTAAAGGCTTGCAAATATTGTCGAATATTGTCAATTTTTGCTAACTTTTGATAACCTTTGATATCATTTGTCGAAAGTATTGCAATTAGAAACTAATTGATTTATTATCTTCACTTGAAAGCGGGTTTTGAAAAATTATTTACAACTTTAATTATCATTTTTAACCTTAACCTGTCTATTTTATATATCCAAATAAACCCAATACAAATTCATATATCCATTTTCATAAACCCGCTTTCAAAATATTAGTATTTATGATATTATATTAAGCGGGTGATTTTTTATGCACTTACCAGATTTAGAAGTAGCTAAAAAAAGAGAAAAAAAAGCAAATAATTATATAAAGTTAGAAGAGCATTACGATAAAGTATTCTTAGGGAAGAAGTATTTTTTAAGAACTTATGGTTGTCAAATGAATGTTCATGATAGTGAAGCCATCCGAAGTTATTTAGAAGCTTTGGGGTTAGAAGAAAGCAAAGATGCTTCTTTTGCCGATGTCATTGTGTTAAATACCTGTGCTATTAGGGAAAATGCTAAAGATAAAGTAACGGGCTTTTTAGGTAAATGTAACTATTTAAAGAAGAAAAATCCCAACTTGAAACTGGTTTTAGCCGGATGTATGGCCGAACAACCTGATGTTATTGATGAAATCATGAAAAATCACAAATACATTGATATTGTTATAGGTACGCATAATTTGCATGAACTTCCTAAACTTCTAATGAAAGAATTTAATAAACAAGTAATCGAGGTTTATTCCGAGAGTGATGAAGTTATTGAAGGGATGCATTATACTAGAGATTCCCAATATACAGCTTGGGTAAATATTATGTATGGTTGTGATAAATTCTGTACTTATTGTATTGTTCCTTATACAAGAGGAAGAGAAAGAAGCCGGAAATTAGAAGATATTATCGCAGAAGTAAATAATCTAAAAGAAGAAGGATATAAAGAAGTTACTCTTTTAGGCCAAAATGTTAATGCTTATGGGAAAGATATTGGCGAAACTTTTAGTCATTTATTAGAGTGTGTTGCGAAAACGAATATTGCAAGAGTTCGCTTTGTTACTAGCCATCCTTGGAATTTTACCGATGAAATGATTGATGTTATAGCTAAATACAAAAATATTATGCCTTATATTCATTTGCCTATCCAATCTGGCAGTAATGAAATATTAAAAAGAATGAATCGTCGTTATACGAGAGAAGAATACTGGGCTTTATTTACGAAAATGAAAGAAAGAATTCCGAATGTTGCTATTACTACCGACATTATTGTAGGTTTTCCTAATGAAACGGAAGAAGATTTTGAAGATACTCTCGATATGGTAAATAAATGTGCCTTTGATGGAGCATATACCTTTATTTATTCCAAGAGGGAGGGTACGCCCGCAGCGAGAATGGAAGATAACACACCAATGAGTGTTAAAGAAGAAAGATTACAAAGATTAAATAACTTAGTTAATCATTATGCCAATGTCAATAATCAAAAACTCTTAAATAAGACGGTAGAAGTCTTGATTTTAGGGGTATCCGAAAAAGACAATACGAAAGTATATGGTTATACCGACACTATGAAATTAGTTAATGTGGTAGGTCCCAAAGATATTATTGGCAAGATTGTTAAAGTTCAAATTACGGATGCTAAAAGCTTTAGCTTAGATGGAGAATATGTTAAATAATGTATTCTTTTTTCTTTGCTGATGATTACAATCTCTTTACATACATTTACAAATTCTTGCTAAAATAGTTACAGTTTGCCATAAAATTTATAATATAGTATAATATTAGTACTTGGGAGAGTGTTATTTTGAATAAAATAAAAAAAATATGGAATGAAAATAAAGTTTTATTTGTGTTAGGAATTATACTTCTCATCTGTGTTATTATCATTGGCGTTATTGCCATTAAATCTTTTTATTCTTCTTGTGATGATGCTTACTGCAATAGACGCGTAGATGAAGTTAGAAGTAGCATTCCAACTGATATTAAGGAAACCTTAACAAGCAATGAAAATGTTACAAAGGTTAGTGTTTTAGTTAAAAATGCCATCATATATGTAAGTGCAACTTTTAAAAATGAAGTAAAAATGGATGATGCTAAAAAAGTAATGAATGATATTATCCCACTTTTTACCGAACAAGAATTGTTAACTTATGATTTAGACTTAACGATTAAAACGGAAGATACCGAAAAAGGCTATATAATAAAAGGAGCTAGAAATACCAATGGTAATGGTAATATAATATGGAGTAATTATAATCAAAGCACCGATAAAGAAAGTAGTGAAAAAGAATAATGAAAAAGAAAAAATTATATATACCCATTATTTGTATTGCTATATTACTTATCATCGGGGGAATATTCCTTTATCGGGTAATTACGAATGAAGATAAATTAACAAGTGAAGAAAGAACATGGATAAATGATAATATCAATAATGTTTCTAATGTTCAAATAGTTAAAGATGAAAACATTTTTAGTAAAGATGGCTCTGGTATATTTAATATCTTTTTAGATGATTTAGAAAAAGAATATAATATTAAAACTAACCCCATTAATTTTGAAGAACCAGATAATACCACGAATAATGAGGGAAATATCAAATTTGCTTATAGTAAATATTTAAATGCTGATGATATTATTTTTTATACTGACCATTATGTCTTAGTTAGTAGAGATTATCAAATATTTAGTGAACATACAGCCCTAGATGGTTTAACTATCGGTGTTTTAGCTAGTGATATAGATTATATTAAAGGTTATTTAAAAGATATTAATATTACCTATAATAGTTATGATACCATCGATAATTTAATTCAATCTTTGAATACTAATAACTACATTATCATGCCACGCATTAAATATTTAGATGTTATTTTACAAAATAATTTAGAAATAGTTTATCATTTTAGTGATATTAAAACATATTATACTTTAAAAGGAAATGATAGTACTTTAAGTAGTATTTTAACGAAATTTTATCATAAATGGGAAAAGAACCTAGATGATTTAGTTAAAAAAGAAGAATTTAAAATATTTACTAATTCTTTAAATATTAGTGCTACAGAAGTAGATAAATTACTAAGTATTGACTATAATTATGGCTTTGTGAATAATTCGCCTTATGAAATTATTATGGGGGGAAATTATGGGGGAATCATCGCCACTTACTTGCAAGAATTTAGTCGTTTTTCCGGTGTCTATTTTGATATTACCAAATATAAAAATAATGAGAAATTAAATGACGCCATTAATAAAAATAAAGTGGATTTATATTTTGATTTTAATTTGAATTTTAATAACTCTAATTTTAAAGAAACGCCAAATGGTATTATATCGAGTTTGTCTATTATTGCTAATCGAAAAAATAATAAGGTCTTTGCTTCTTTATATAGTTTACAAGGAGAAGAAGTATATGTTTTAAATAATAGTAACTTAATGAATTATTTAAATAATATTGGGAATATTAAAATTCATACTTACAATAATGACAAAGAATTATTTAAATTAAATAAAGAAGATAAAATTATTGTTATGGATAGTTACATTTATGATTATTATAAAGATAATAAATTAAATAATTATACTTTAAAATATCAAGGATTTATTACAGATAATTATCAATTTAAAATTAAAACTGAATATGAAGTTTTAAATAAATTACTAAATAAGTATATTAATTACTTAGATGCTGATGTTATGATTAATAAAGGCCTTAATAATCATCTTGAAACTATTAAAAGTGGTAGTTTATTAAATAATATAGCAAGATATTTTATTTTATTTATTGTGGGAATTTTTGTTATTGGTTTAGTAGTTTATCGTAAATCAAAGAAAATAAGAATTGCTAAAAAATTAAAAAAAGATGATAAGATAAGATTTATAGATGAACTTACTTTGCTTAAGAACCGGGCTTATTTAAGTGATTTTATGAAAACTTGGAGTAATAATAATATCTATCCTCAAACAATCATAGTTATTGATTTGAATAGATTACAAGAAATAAATGATAAATATGGAGTAGCGGAAGGAGATAAACAAATTCAAGGAGCTGCCAATGCCTTAATTAAGACCCAACTAGATAATAGTGAACTTATGCGTAGTGATGGTAATGAATTTGTTGTTTATACCATTGGTTATAGTCAAAAACAAATTATCAATTATATTCACAAATTAAATAAAGAATTAAAGAAATTACCATATGATTATGGTGCTGAGTTTGGTTATAGTATCATCGAAAATAATTTAAAAACTATTGAAGATGCCCTAACCGAAGCCATTCTTGATATGAAAGAGAAAAAAGCGAGTGGAAATAGTGAAAAAAAGAATAAATAATGCTAAATTAAATATAATTGATTTTTTAAAAAACATTATTCGCGTATTAAGAAGACCCGACATGGTTATTTTACCAGGTAACTTATCTTTCTTCTTTGTTTTAGCTATCATTCCAGCTTTAAGTTTAATAAGTTATGCGGCTTCCATTTTAAATCTATCTGTTGATTTCTTATATAACTTTATTGCTAATTCTTTTTCTAAAGAAATTGCTAATCTTATTTTAGGGGTTAATTTAACTCATCAAGTAGGAATCCATTTCTTTATTACCGTCATCATTGGGTTTTATGTCGCTAGTAATGGTGCTGATTCGATTATTACAGCGAGTAACACCATCTATGGCATTGAAAATAGTAAATGGTTAAAGAGAAGATTTAAAGCCTTTGGCATGACTTTATTAATTGTTATTTTATTTATGTTTTTGCTCATAGTACCCGTTTTTGGTAATACAATTATTTCTTTAATTCAAGAAGTTAATATTAATAACGTTATTATGCGCAATATTATTGCTGGTTTTAATTTGATTGAGGGACCTATATCTTGGTTAATCATCTTTGTTATCATTAAAATCATTTATAAAATAGCTCCTGACAAGAGTCCTAAAAAAAGAGTCATCAATTATGGAGCATTATTTACAACCGTAGGGTTTATTTTAGGTACTAAAATATTCTCTTACTATGTTACTCATTATGCATCTTATAGTGCTTTATATGGTGGTCTTGCGAGCATTGTCGTCTTAATGATTTGGATTTATTTCTTATGTTATATCTTTACGGTAGGCATGGCTTTAAACAGTCAAAAAGATGATGATAATTTGTCAAAAAATGGCACTATAAAATAATTAATAAAGGCAATATTATAAATGTGTACACAGGTATTACTTAGTACATATTTATATTCTTGATATCAATCTAGTATTTTAACTAACGATATTGAGAAGTAATACTTAAAAAGGAACGATTAATGGTTCCTTTTTTAGTGTCAAAGAAGAAAATTTGCTAAAAAAATAGTGATTATTATTTTTTCTTGTGCTATACTTAACATAAAGAAGAGTGGGAAAACATGAAAAAAGTTAATATATTTTTTGTTTATTTAATAAGTTTTATCTTTATGGAATATTTATTTAAATTTCTTTTAATGGACCATATTTTTAATTTAGCTAATATTAATATGCTTTTATTTATTATTCCGTTTAGTTTACTTTTAAGTATTATCACTAATTTATCCAAAAATGATAAAGTAAATAGAATAATTTGTTTAGTGGCCTTAGGTTTAGTTGCTGTATGGTTTAGTGCTCAATATGTATTAAGAGATTATTTTGGCTTTTATATATCTTGGAGTGCTTTTGGCCTTGCGGACCAAATTGGGGCTTTTGCATCTAAGGGAGTAACCGAAACTTTAAGAAGATTACCGGGCATCATTGCTTTATTTATTCCGTTTATTTTAGTGCTTATCTTTCGTAAACACATTAATTTTCGTGGGTTTAAATGGCAAAAAAGTTGTGTTATGTTAGCCCTAACTGTAATTACTTATGGTCTTTATTATTTAGGCTTAAATATTAATAAAAGCAAAGATTATTCTCCTTATGTTTTATATCATAATGTTAATGATATTAATTTAAATGTGGAAAATTTTGGCGTTATTAATTCCTTATTTATTGACACGAAAAGAAGTATCTTTGGTTTTGATCCAACCATTGATACCTCCATTGATAATCCTTTATCGGAAGGTAAAGATAGTGATACGCCAAAAGAATATGGTTATAATGTTTTAGATATTGATTTTGATAGTTTAATTGCGAGTGAAACTAATAGTACCATCAAAAATATGCATGAATATTTTAAAAATGACCCAGGAACTAAACAAAATGAATATACAGGTATTTTTAAAGATAAAAATTTAATTTTATTTATGGCAGAGTCTTTCAATGAGGTTGCGGTTTCGCCAACACTTACACCTACTTTATATAAACTCGCTAATTCTGGTTTTGTCTTTGAAGATTTTTATACGCCAACAATATATAGTACCATTGGAGGTGAATTTCAAGAACTTACCGGCATCTATGCGCAAAGTTTGGAAGTTTTAAGTAAATTTAGAAGTGGTAAAAATAGTTTCCCACAAGGAATAGCAACAATGTTTAAAAAAGAAAATTATACGACCTATGCTTACCATAATAATTCGGGTAGTTTCCAAGATAGGGATAAATATTTACCAAGCTTAGGTTTTACGAACTTTAAGGCTTGTGGTTCCGGCTTAGAAAAATTAATTAACTGTAATATTTGGCCAAGAAGTGATGTCGAGATGATTAATGCCTCCGTGAATGATTATGTTAATGATGATAAGTTTATGGTCTTCTATGCGACTAATTCAGGACATTCATTATATGATGGCTTTAATTCTAACCAAATGGCAAAGAAACATAAAGATGAATTTTTAGCCTTTAATCTTCCTTATTCCGAAAGAATATCTACATATTTAGCTGCCCAAATGGAACTTGATAGAGCTCTAGAAGCCCTAATTAAAGCCCTAGATGAAGCAGGTAGATTAGAAGATACCGTAATTGCTTTAGTGGGTGACCATTATCCATACGATTTAAAAGTATCAGAAGTTAATGAAGCAGCAAGTTATGAAAAAGATGAAAGAGTCGAAATTAACCACAGTAATTTTATTTTCTGGAATAGTGAGATGGAAACTGTCAAAGTAGATAAAGTAGGTAGTCAAATTGATGTTATACCAACTATTTATAATGCTTTTGGTATTCCCTATGATTCAAGGCTATTTATTGGTAAGGATATTTTAAGTACCGAAGGGGGACTAGCCATCTTTGCCAATAAAGAATGGGTTACTGATAAAGGTACTTATATACCTCAAACTGGTAAATTCACACCTAAAGATGGGGAAAGTGTTGATGATGAGTATGTTAAACAAATGATAAAAGTAGTTGATAATAAAGTAGAGATGAGTCGCAAAATACTCATGAATAACTATTATAGTAAATTAAATCTTAATTAGAAAAGTTTGGTATTTCACAAGCTTTTCTTTTTAAACTAAAGATATTTGGAGGTTACAAATGGAGTATGTAATTATTGGTTTATTAGGGATAGTAATTATCTTATTAATTATTAACATTATTAAAAGTAACAATGCAAGTAGTAGCAAAGATATTATTGAAAGAATGGGTAGATTAGAAGTTAATCTTAATAAAGAAATTGCTGATTTTAAAATTAATTTTAGTAAAGATTTACGGGGCGATTTTGAGAAGTTAGTTGAATCAATCGAATATAAATTAAATTTAATTAATGAAAGAGTAAATAATCAATTATCCGAAAATTTTGAAAAAAGCAATAAAACTTTTATGAATGTTTTAGAAAGATTAACAGCCATCGATGAAGCTCAAAAGAAGATTGATGGATTAAGTAGTGAAATTGTATCTTTACAAAGCGTTTTAACGGATAAGAAAACAAGAGGTACTTTTGGCGAAGTTAATTTGGAATATATTTTAAATAATGCTTTTGGTCCAGCTTCCATTAATGATAAGAAGAATATTTATAGCATTCAATATAAATTAAGTAATGGTGCTATTGCTGATTGTCTTTTATATGCCCCAGCACCTTTAGGAACTATTGCCATCGATAGTAAGTTTCCTTTAGAAAATTATCAACGCATGATTGATAAAAATCGGAGTAAAGAAGAAAGAGCATTGTTTGAAAAGAACTTTGTTAATGATGTTAAAAAACATATAAATGCCATCGCGGAAAAATACATTATTCCCGGTGAAACTTCTGATGAAGCTATTATGTTTTTACCGGCTGAAGCTTTATTTGCCGAGATTAATGCTTACCATCCTGAATTAATTAATTATGCTTATGAAAGAAAAGTTTGGATCGCAGGTCCCACAACTTTAATAAGTACTTTATCTATAATTAGTATGATTTTAAAAAATATGGAAAGAGATAAATATGCAGAAGTAATTCATCTAGAATTAGATAAACTAGCGGTAGAATTTAATCGTTATAAAGACCGTTGGGATAAACTATCAAGAAGTGTTAAAAGTGTTAATCAAAGTCTTGATGATTTACATACTACCACCGAAAAAATAACGAAAAGATTTGAAAGTATTAGAAATGTGGATGTTGATAAAATAAGTACTAATAATCAAGAACTTTTAGAAGAAAGGAATGAAGAAGATGAAGGTGTACTTAATTAGCAATAATTTATTATTAGACCATATTGAATATAATAATGCTAATTTAGATTTAATTCGTTTAATAAGACCTTTAAGTATGGAAGGAGAAATAAACGCAAAAAATATAAGTAATTTACCTTTATTTAATAATTGTTCTAAAATTTATTCTTCTTTTTATAGCAGTGCAATATCTTCAGCTAAATATTTATCTCATAAATTACAAATACCCATTATATTAAATGAAAATTTAAATGAGTGTAAAGTAGGTACCTTAGGTAGTAAAAATATTAAAATGGTAAAAGGCTTACAAGACCATGAATTTACTTACAAATTGCCTGATGGTGAGTCATTAATTGATGTTGGTAATAGATTAAATAACTATATAAATTCTATAAAAAATGACAATGTGGTTATTTTTACCCATAAAAGAGCTATCTTAGGTTTTATTTTAAAATACTCTAAAGTAGGCTATAATTTAGATGAAAATTTAATATTAGAGTTTAACGATAAAATTATTTATGATGATTCGGATACTTTATATGATATATATGAAATCACTTATAGCAATGATGAAGTTATAAATATTACTAAAATTAATTAAAAAAATAATCAAGGCTAATTTCCTTGATTAATCTTCGCTATCTTCACAAGTATCAATGGTAATCCATTCGGTTGTTCCACATTCCGTACATATTTGGGGAACTAATACCTTTTTACCTTTTGGTAAATCAATTTTCTTTTCTAGCTCGACACATAAAAGACCTGTATCTTCATCGATATAACATCTTCCTTGTGTTTGGGCTTCGTTACATTTACTACATCCAGGTTTTTTCATTTTTTATCACCATTTTTATTATGGTTGAATTTTTCTTATTTATGTAAAAAGTTATATAATCTTCATTTATTAATTTCTAAAAATAATATATAATTAATTTAAAGGTGATAGATATGGAAATTCCTATAAAGGTTCGAATTAGTAACCGCCATGTGCATTTAACAGAAGAAGTTTATAATAAGTTATTTAATGAAACCTTAGAGAAAAAAAATGATTTAACGCAGACAGGACAATTTGCTTCTTGTCAAACTTTAACCATTAAAAATGGAGAAAACAGTATTTCTAATGTTCGCATCGTTGGTCCTTTAAGAAATTACAACCAAATAGAAATATCTAAGAGAGATGCTCGAACTCTAGGTGTTAATCCTCCAGTGCGAAGAAGTGGTGATTTAGAAGATAGTGAAAATATTACTCTAGAAACTTCCAAAGGAACAATAACGGTTCAAGGACTCATAATTGCTAACAGGCATGTTCATATGAATGAACAAGATGCCCTTAATTTAGGTGTTAAAGATAAGGATATAGTTAAAGTTAAAATTGATGGGATTAAAAGTGGAATCATCGATGCTGAGGTAAAAGTTACCCCCGAAGGAGTTTTAGAATTTCATGTAGATACTGATGATGGTAATGCTTTTTTATTAGAAGATGGCGATGAAGTTATCTTAAAAGTTTAACAAATAATCATTTATTTATAAAGTCCGGCAACAAAAGCATAAAAGTGTGTTAAAATAGATATTGGAAGACTTAATTGTTGGGTGCTTGCTCCGAAAGGAGTGGTAATTATGAATAAGAAAGATTTTTTGCTCTCTTTTATCCAATGACACAGATTTGTTTCCGTTACTTTTTATGTTAGGGGATTGAATTTCGCCTTTAAATTCAACCCCTGTTTTTAATATAAACCTTACAACATTTGGATTAGGGTTATTATTGTCATCAATTTCTCCAACTATAATTTTTTCAACAATATTATCAAATACTTGTCTATCAAATTCTTTTATACTTGTTGGAGCATTAACAACTTTTTCTATTTCTTTTATTTTAGAAGAAATTTTTTTATTCTCATTTTTTAAAGTTTGTAATTCCAGTCTTTTATTATCAATATTAGTTAGTTGTTCTTTTATTTCTTTTTCTTTACTGATATAAGTAACTTTATCAATAACATCATCTAATTGCATATCAACTAATTTTGATAATCTATTACGTAACTTTTCTTCTTCAATATCTAATTTATCAATTTCTTTTTGATAATCAACTTCTTCTAGGGTACTTCTAATTGCATTTAATAGTTGTTCTTTTGTTTTATGCTTATTTTCAATAATTAAGTTATATAACTCAATAAAAATACTTTCAAGAACATCCTCACGTATCAATTTTGAATGTTGACATTGTTTACTGTCATCTATTTTTTGATAACATTCCCAATATACATTTCTGCTACCATCTTTCTTTTTAGATCCAACACGTCTTACAAAAGTAGTACCACATAGTCCACAAACAATTTTACTACTAAAAGTATATTTCATACTATGATTACTTATATGCCTACTTCCATTAGGAAGTATTTTTGAGTTTCTCTTTTTTAAAATCTCTTGAGCTTTATTCCAAGTATCTCTTGAAATAATTGCCTCATGATGATCTTTAACATAGTATTTTTCTTTTTCCCCAAAATTCAATACGTGTTTATGAGTTAATGGGCTTTCAGTAAAGTATTTTTGTCCGATTATATCTCCAACATATTTTACATTATGAATAATCATTCTAATTGTTGATTGTTCCCATTTCTTGCCAGAATAAGTTGGAATATTTTTTTCATTCAAATATCTAGCAATAGTTTTACAACCAATTCCATCACAATACCAGTCAAATATTTGTCTTATAACCTTTGCTTGTTCTTCGTATATTTCTAGTGTTTTAGTTTGTTTATTCCAAACATAACCATAACATTCTGCTTTTCCACAAGGTTCACCACGTTTCATTTTGGCTCTAAATCCCATTGTTACATTTTGAGATGTTGATTCACTTTCTGCTTGTGCAAACGCACTATAAAGAGTTAAAAACATTTCACTATCTAATTCAAGGGTATGTATATTTTCTTTTTCAAAATATACATCTACATTATGCTCACGTAATAATCTAACATACTTTAAAGTATCAAGTGTATTTCTTGCAAATCTTGAAATAGATTTTGCAATAATCATATCTATCTTACCATTTAAAGCATCTTCAATCATTCGCATAAATTCAGTACGTTTTTTGACTTGTGTACCACTTATACCCTCATCAGCATATATTCCTACAAATTCCCATTCAGGATTAGATTTTATTTTGTCAGTATAATATTTTATTTGTGAATTGTAACTTGTTTGTTGTTCTTCGCTATCTGTACTTACTCTTGCATAAGCACAAACTTTTTTAATTATTTTTTTAACGGAATTTTTAATATTAGTTTTGAGATTAGCTGCAATAATCTCAACTTGTGCCATTCATACCTCACTTTCTTTATTTTTAATTATTTTAGAACTTGCAGTCGTGTTC
>CANQRA010000024.1 GCA_947626125.1 uncultured Bacilli bacterium | reverse complement strand
ATGGATATCCTGCTATCCTCTGCATACTAAGGTTACTACACTCCATTGTAGTCCAGTCACGATAGGAAGCAAGATACGAATAAAGAAAGTCATACTGATACATGAGACCAATTTTAGCAGTCACGGAAGTCGACCACGATTCAGCACGGAGCGCCTCACCGGCACGCCCAAACGCGCTGGTACCACCATACGACCAAGATTTACTCAAAATCATTTCATACCAATCGCTGTTACGCTTAATGTACTGTACATTCGAAGAGGAACTTTCGATAAAGAGATTGGTAACGAGAGAAGAACTATCTAGATATCCATTCAAGCGTTTAAAAAGATTGGTATCCGGCCAGTTTTGGTCCTCGAACAAACTATCGAACCACCGATATTCGCTAGTATTAGATTCACGTATTCTCGTATTTTTTATTAATTTTAAATCTCCTGTACTTGGGTCTATTCCGATTATTCTGTACATGTAATCACTTGTGACATTTCCAGCACAATCTTGCGATGGATTATCTGTTCCAAAACAGATGAAGTTATCCACTATTCCTGTACACCCTCCATTTCTGGCATCACAACCACCTACAAATCGGTATAAGCCTCCTAGTTCATCCGTACTTAATCCTTTTGGATTCTTTGATGTAACATAATCTCCTAACTTAGCAGATTTGGTTGAAATTGTTTTACTGGCTTCTTTATATCTTCCTGATAAATCTACTGCTTTTGCATATATTGTATAACTTGTATTTGCATTTAATCCTTTAATTGTACATGTATTACTATTTATTGTTCCATTTATTGTTTTACTTCCTCCTACTGCTCTACAACTTGTTGTAACACTTCCATTACTGTCACTAGCACTTATTGTAAATGTTATAGTATTTTCTGTTGATGTATCTCCACTTATACTTACAACTGGATTTGTTTTATCTAATGTTATGGTTTGACTTGCACTTCCTATATTTCCTGCTTTATCTTTGACATTTATCTTTATTGTTTTTAATCCCTCTGTATCATTTACACTCATTCCTACATTATTAAAAGTTTTAGTTGTACTACTTATATATGACGTACAATCTCCTTCTCCTATACAATAGCTATCCATGTTATCTTCCGTTATACTTGCAGTATATGTGATACTTTTGGTTTGTGTATATGTGTCACCATTACTTAATGTTTGACCTGCTTCAGCACTTCCTTTTAATGTTAATGTTACTGTTGGTGCTGTTCTATCTACAGTGATTGTTTTACTCATTACACTTGATACATTCCTAGCTTTATCTCTTATATAGGCATAAATTGTTTTATCACCTTCTGTAGTACTTACTGTTAAACTTCCACTTATGGTTTTATTGCTTACACTTACTTTCTTCCAGTCACTTTCAGTACAATCAGTATTTCCTTCTTTAACACAATAATATACGACATCATCATCTTTCCAACTAAAGGTATAATTTATGGTAGTATTATATATATAATCTGTTCTTGTTTTACTATCTTTATCTAAACCATCTATACTCATACTTGTTATACTTGGAGCATCTTTGTCTATATCAAAATACATTTGACAATATATTGATACTGTTGTTTCTAATCTTACTCTTCCTTCATCAGTTTGGCTTACTTTTCCGGTTACTTCTTTTCCATGATAATCATAACACTTGGTCATACTTGTATTTAATATATATCCTTGTGTTGGATAATTATTACCCTCTTGTTTATTATATATAGAGCTACCTTTTTCGCTTTGCAAATAAATTCCAAAGTCATTGACATTGATATATTGATTATTTAGCTTATTTGTTTCTAAGGTATAACTATTCCTTATTTTATTATCATGATATTTATCTACTTGTAATATTACTATTGCTATTATTACAAACATTATGGTACTTATTATAAAATATTTCTTTTGTTCTTCCATTTCTATTCTCCTTATACCAAATTTTGAGATATTTTATAAAATGATAATATCTCATTTTTTTGAATATGTCAATATCTCATTTTTTGGTTTATTAAAATAATAGGTGATGAAAAATGAATAGACTAAAAGAATTAAGAATAGAAAATAATTTATTACAAAAAGATATTGCAAAATACTTAAATATTAAACAAAATAGTTACTCTCAATATGAGAATAGCATTAGGGATATACCTACTAATACATTAAAAAAAATATCTACTTATTATAAAGTAAATATTGATTATATTT
This sequence comes from uncultured Bacilli bacterium, assembly GCA_947626125.1. Lineage (GTDB taxonomy): Bacteria > Bacillota_I > Bacilli_A > RF39 > UBA660 > SIG200. The sequence continues at coordinate 13,720 of CANQRA010000024.1, read as the reverse complement.
TAGGTCTTACTAATAATAAATCTTTATATCCCAAATCAAAAATAACTAATGTTAGTTTTAATCGTCTTAAAGAAGTAAGGGAAGACCGTGATTTATATCAAAAAGATATAGCTAATTATTTAAATATTACCCAAACATGTTATTCAACTTACGAAACTGGATTATGTGATATATCAACAGAAAATATTAAAAAATTAGCTTTATTTTATAATTTATCAGTTGATTATTTATTATATGTCACTGATGAAAGAAAACCATTTAATAGAAAATAAATATTTTAAGCTATTCTAATCTAAACTATTTTCTTCTAAAAGAAAATTATATATTCCCATCGTAGTTATTCCATTTTCATCTCTTCTTGGCTTAATATTATTTCTAACAATAACTATTTTTTTAAATGAATCATTAATATTATTTAATGAATTAGTTTCTTGTTCTAATTTGCCTATATTATCCAGAGAAAATGCTGATTGAATATAATACTTATTACTACCTTTAGTAGCTACAAAATCAACTTCATAATTTTTTAATATTCTTTTATTTTCTTTGTTATAATCATATACATTAACTACCCCTATATCTACCGCATATCCCCTTACCTTTAATTCATTATATATAATATTTTCCATCACATGATTTTCTTCAACTTGGCGAAAATTTAATCTTGCATTTCTAAGCCCTATATCTTCAAAATAAAATTTGTAAGGTGAATTAATATATTTTTTACCTTTTATATCATATCTTTGGACTTTACTTATTAAAAAGGCATCTTCAAAATATTCTATATATCTATTGATTGTTTTATCACTAAGTTTTTTACCTTTTATACTAGAAAAAAACTTCGATAATTTTAAAGGATTGGTTAAAGACCCTACATCAGAAGATAATATATTTAATAACTCATCTAATTCATATTTATTCTTAATGTTATGTCTTTCTAAAATATCTGATATATATACTTTATCAAATAAACTTTTTAAATAATCAGTTTTCTTAGAAGCCTCTTTGTAGGCAAGTACTAATGGCATTCCTCCATAATTAAAATAATCATCCCAAGCTTCATCGATAGTTCCTTCATATACAGAATAAAATTCTTTAAAAGACAGAGGGTAAACTTTTATCTCATCACCACGACCTCTAAACTCTGTAATAACATCTTTAGAAAGTAATTTTGAATTACTACCCGTCACATATACATCTACATTCTCAATATGTAATAGACTATTTAAAACTTCTTCAAATCTTTCTAAAAATTGTATTTCGTCTAAAAAAATATAGTATAAATCATCATCTTTAATGCAACTATTAATATAATCAAGCATGGCATATGGGTCTCTTAATTTTTCATTTCTTAAATCATCTAGGGCTATTGAGATAATATGCGATTTAGAAATTCCTTTTTCTATAAGATATTTATAAAATAAATTAAACAAAAGATAAGATTTACCACTTCTTCTAAGTCCCGTGATTACTTTAATTAGACCATTTTTTTCACTAGCTTTTAATTGATTTAAATAAAAATCTCGTTTTATTTCCATAATATTAAACCAACTTTCTAATAAGATTTTATAATTTATTTCTTTTATTGTCAACAATCCTATTCCGAATTTTTTTGCAATTGCAAAGAATTTCGGAATAGAAATTTTTAGTTTTAAAAAAAATAATACTTTTTTAAGTATTATTTAAACATTACTTTGGCGGTTCTTAGCATTTGAACAGTATAACCTAGTTCATTATCATACCATGCCACTACTTTATATAATCTTTTACCATCTACTTCGACCATATTAGTAAGTAAGCCATCAACTAAGGCTCCACATCTCTTCCCAATAATATCACTAGAAACAATAGGGTCCAAAGTAAATCTTAAAGTATCATTTTGACTATTAATAAAGGCATTATTTATATCTTCTTTACTAGGATTACTCATAAGTTCTACGGTTACATCAATTAATGACCCATCACTAACGGGAACGCGGTAAGCTATTCCATCCATCTTTCCTTGTAAATCAGGAATAACTAGCCCAATTGCCGAAGCTGCCCCAGTGGAAGCGGGAATAATATTTTGACTGGCTGCTCTTCCTCTTCTTGCATAAATGCCTTTTTTATGGGCTATATCCAAAGTTTCTTGGTCGTTAGTGAAAGCATGAACCGTACTCATAAACCCTTTAACTATCTTATAATTGTCATTTAAAACTTTTAACACTGGAGCAAGACAATTCGTGGTACAACTAGCAGATGAAACAATTTGTTCACTACCATCTAGGATATTGTCATTAACCCCATAAACAACAGTTTTAACATCACCCTTTGCGGGTGCCGATATCAATACTTTCTTAGCCCCTGCCATAATATGTTTCATTGCATCATCTTTATTCGTAAATGCTCCTGTACATTCTAAAACCAAATCAACATTTAAATCTCGCCATGGTAAATTAACTGGATCTTTCTCACTAAAAACTCTAATTCTTTTTTTACCCGCGATAACAATATCATTACCATCATAACTTATCTCATGTTCATGAAATGAACGATGGACTGTATCATATTTAAGTAAATGAGCAAGTTCTTCAGCTGTTGATAAATCATTAATTGCTACTACATCAAAATCACTAGAAGTAATCATCTCTCTAAAAGCTACTCTGCCAATTCTTCCAAAACCATTAATCGCTACTCTAATCATTGCATCCTCCTATAAACTCTCTAAGTATCGAATCTTCATTAACATATTCACTAGGAATAGTATAAAATATTTTTAAAAAATCTAATAATCTTCTCGCTTCTTCATAATAATCACTATCAACTCTAATACTTCTTAGTAATGGTTCAATATATACTTTTTCGACCCCTATTTCATAAGTTAATGCCGTATTAATTATTTTATCTGCTTGATGAATATAAGGGAAAATATATTTTTCTTCGCCATTTCGCACATTTTGCCAAGCATGAATAGTGTGATTAACATCATATCCTCTTGTCCTATTATCCCTAATAATTCTTCTTATTAATCTTAAATCAGTCGTAGATATATAATTATGCCTATCAATATTAAGAGCAATAAACGGACTTAAATATATTTTATATTTATATTTATTTTCAATTCCTGACAATAATTCATCATTTAAAGCATGTAATCCTTCAATTATAATAATGCTATTATCTTTTAATTCTATATAATTATCATTATATTCTTTTTTCCCACTTATAAAATTAAATGTTGGAATACTTACTCTTTCGCCTGCGAGTAAACTTTTTAATGTTGTATTAAAAAGATTTAAATCAATGGCACTTAAACATTCAAAATCATATTCCCCTTTTTCATTTTTAGGTGTTTCTTCTCTTTCCACAAAGAAATCATCGGTAGATAAATTAATGGGAGCAAAACCTGATGCTTCTAAATAAGTTCGAAGTCTTTTGGAAGTTGTTGTTTTACCACTAGAGGAAGGACCTGCGATTAAAACAAATTTAATATCTCGTTTATTTTTTATTTCATTTACTGTATTTGTAATATCTAAATTAAACATTAATTCACAAGCTTTAATAAAATCTCTTATTTTACCCTTAGCAACTTTATTATTAATTGATGATACATAAGGCATCTTTAAAGTTTCTAACCAATTCTTTCCTACTAAGAATGAATTAATTATATTATCATAATGAACATATTCGGGGATTTCCCCATTACCTCGATAATTAGGAATTAAAAAAACTAATCTATTTCTTCCTAAATAAACTATATCATATTTTTTAATACTTCCTGTACTATAAGGCATCTCATTATAAAAGTAATTATAATAACCATCAAGTCCATATAAAGTAATTGCCACATCGGATATATTTTGAATATTTTCATTCTTTTCGTCTTGTTTAAGCCAACGATAAAATTTAATGGCATCTTTTTTCTTAACCGTATATTTTTTAAAAGGTAAATCATCTTCAATAAGATTAGCCATAATATTTTTTATTTTACTTAAATCTTCTTGGCTTAGTATTTTATCTCCCACGACTTCGCCTAAAATACCTTTAGGAACACTATGTTGATAAGTAATATCTAAATTAGGAAAAGCTTTCTTTAAAGCAACTTCAAATAAAAACTTTAACCCACTGGCATATATCTTATTACCTATTAAATCATTTTCATCTATAAAAGTAATTGTTTCATTATTACTGGCACTATCAGTTAGAGAAAATATTTCGTTATTAATTTTTACCCCTAAGACATTTTTATTTAAGGCGAAAGATTTACTAATTTCATAGTAAGATGTATTCTTAGGAAATTCTTTTTGTTTTCCATCTTCTAAAGAAATAATTACTTTCTCCATATCAACTAGTCCCTTATCTTTCATTTAATATCATAACATATATTTACGAAAAATTGAATAAAAATATCAAAATTTTTATATTATAATTATAGGTGACTAAAATGAACATAATTCCAACAGTAATTGAAAAAGAAAGTAATAAAGAATATGCTTTTGATTTATACTCTCGTCTTTTAAATGACCGGATTGTCTTTTTAAATGGCGAAGTAAATGATAACATGGCTAGTATTATTGTTTCTGAATTATTATATTTAGACAGTTTAAATCATAATGATATTTATTTATATATTAATTCTCCTGGTGGTTCTATTACGAGTGGTATGGCTATCTATGATACGATGAATTATATTAAAAGTGATATCAAAACGATTTGTATAGGTCTTGCCGCATCGATGGGAGCTTTTATTCTTGCCAATGGAACAAAGGGGAAAAGATGTAGCCTACCCAATGCCGAGATAATGATTCATCAACCGCTTGGGGGAACCCAAGGACAAGCCACAGACATTAAGATTGCTGCCGAAAGAATAATTAAAATTAAAGATAAATTAAATAGTATCTTAGCAAGTGTTACTAATAAAAGCATTGAAGAGATTGAAAAAGATACGGAAAGAGATAATTTTATGGACCCCCTAGATGCTTTAAATTATGGCCTTATAGATGAAATAATTAAGTAAAAAAAATAAATGACTTTTTGTAAGTTATTTATTTTTATTTTCCCATTTAATTATAATATCTCCCTCGGTTGATAATAAGAAATTCTCTCTGGCATAATTTATTAAACCTTCATTTTCACTTAAACGCGCTATCTCGGTATTTAATCTTTCTTCATCTTCTTTTAAATAATTATATTTAACATTTAATTCTTTTTCTAATCTTCCATTTTTTAATATTTCTTGCCAATCTCTATAAACACTAGAAACTAAAATGCCTAAAAGAGTTATAATAGCCAAAATTATTAAAACTAATCTTTTTTTCTCTTTTTTACTCTTTCTATGCATAGTTATCTTCCCTTTTTTATACCATAATTCTATTTAAAAGATAACATAAAAAAAAGTTCTTTTCAATCCTTAAAAATTCTTTTGACATTTATTTTACTTAATATTTTTAAATAAAATACATAACTTAAAATATATCCTAAAATAACCATTAAAATAAAATATATATGAAAATATCCTTTATTAAGATTATATAAAATAATGATATAAATAATTGCCATATCAATCACATAGACAAAAGTAATAATATGTTTATAAATAACTTTTAAATTACCCATTAATTTAAAATTAAAAATAGTTAAAAAATTAAAAAAGAAGCCATAAAGAAAAGATATCGCAAAAGATATTAATTGCATTTTTGCCGTCATTATTTAAATAATTTAGAAAGTAAACTTTCTTCTTTACTTTTTTTCATATTCTCAATATAAGCAAAGCTAATTAACTTACCCTTTATTTTTACATTGCCATCGTGGGTATCTAATTTGACAATTTCTAGTTGCTCACCCTTAAGCAAAATAGTCCCCATATTAGATTCCATCAAAAATTCTTGGTCATCAAAACTACTTATTTTATTAATACCACTTAAACTTATAACACTTCTATCGGTAATTTTTATTTCATGTGAACCATAGTTAATCATTTCTATATTACTTTCCATAATTCCTCCTAGAAAATATTATGTTATAAGCTAAAAAAAAAGAACTAAACAGTTCTTTTAATTATTAGTTTCTTCTTCAGTTGGATTATTATATTCTTCTAAGATTTTTGATTCAAACATTTCTCTTGTTTCCGCATTAGTTGGATGAACAATATCTTCGAATTTATCATCATTTACTTTACGACTAGGCATGGCGCAAAATAATCTGTTTTCTCCTTCTATAATTCTAATATTGCTTACTACGAAGCAGTCGTCGATAGTGACAGTTGCATAACCTTTAAGTCTTGAACCCTCTCTATCTACTTTGTGAACACGTACTTTTGTAATTTCCATAATTACCACTCCTTATCTTGATTTCACAACCTAATACCATTTTATACCATAACTAATTTTTTTTCAAGGAAAATTTCACTATTTACAACATTCTTATTTTAATATACCCCGTTATGTAATCATTATAAGAAAAACTTTTCTCTACCCCATTTTCCATGATGGTAAAAATATTCGGATATGTTTTATAAATAATTCCTTCATGCCTCGTTATTTTATTTCGCATACCATAAACGGTAACTACCACTTTCTTATTAATATTTTTCTCTATTTTTTCCCGCACTAAATCGATATTCATTATCTTGGATACCCCACATACATTAAGCCATTACCCATGATGCCACCCATGCCATCTTTACCATATTTTGTTTTTTCTAACATAGTCTTTAAATCAACTTCTTTATTTCTTTCCGTTAAAGCAATAGTTACCGCAATGATGGCTGGATCTAGGGCATGAATATTAACTCTTTTCGGACTTGAAGCAAAATTAGCTCCCGCTTTAATTAATTCTTCATAATTACTTTGACAAGCTCCCGCGATAATAACTAATTTCTCGTGACTTTTCTCATAATTCCTAGCACTTTTAATGGCTCTAATAAAGTTTTTGGTATTTTTATAATTCTCAATATCTTTAATATCCCCTTTTTTCTTATAATAAGCATCATGTCCCGTTATAATTAAGATATCTGGTTTATACTCATTTAATAAAAGAGGTACTTGTTCATACATATCTTCTTCTTTTACTTTTTTTCCTATGGCAAAAACACCCATATATTTATAATATTTTAAGCATTTATCTAGAAATTCACCATCACTATCTAAATGCACAATTTTACCAGGTAAGTAAAAGAAGTCTCCATCTGTTTCTAAATTATTACCTCGTTCATAATCTTTAAAATCTTCTTCCCGTGGTTTTTCACACTTAACTAAATCATTTAAAGTACTGTCAGCATACAACCTTACTTCGGCACCCTTTAAATAATAAATATCATCTTTAATGTTAATAACTTTAAACACGATATCGTTATTATAACTTTTCCTTGTTACATAATCGCCAATAGCTACCCCTGAAGTTTCCATCTATATCACCAATAAATTATATGTTATTAATGAACTAAAAATGAAAAAGAACTCTCCAAGAGCTCCCATTATAAACATTCATTAATGTTTAAATCATATAAGACAATTTCTGCATTCTTATAATTAATTATTGTATTATTATCTTCCACTTCATAATCTAGAGTTTGCAAAGGAATTGCTAGCTCTAAATAATATTCTTCGGGCATTAATACTCCCCTGCCACTTAAAGGGTTATTTTTATTAACATTATTAAATAATAAAATATTTTTATTAGTAACAACGATACTTAAATTATACGTATTATCTTTAATTTCCACAATGCCATTCTCTTTTTCTAAAACAATTTGCTCTTCATTTTTCTTAAAATCATAATTATACATAAATATCCTCCTTATAAGACAAACTTAACTAAATAAAAAACAATTCCCCAAATAAGCATAATAACTGCAGAAGTAATTAATAATATTATCCTTGTTTTATTCATGGTACCCTCTTACATAAAGAATTATAAAGTTCTAAAAACATATTTTCATCGAGGGCTTCTGCCCTTATTGTATCATTTAAATTATTTCTATGGAAAAAATCTTCTAATAAGGTTAAATCATAATCTTTCAAATTATTTTTTAAAGTTTTTCTCTTCATTCTAAAAGCATCATTAATTAATTTAAAATATAATTCTTTATTAATGTTAGGTTTATTATCACGAGCCACAAATTTAATGATAGCACTTTCAACCTTAGGTACTGGTTCAAAACTTTTCTTAGATACTTTAAATAACTTAGTTACTTGAAAATAATATTTTAAATACAAAGTAATACTGCCATATTCACTACTCTTAGGTAAAGCCGTAAAACGGTCAGCAACTTCATCTTGAACCATAAAAATCATTTCTTTAATCTTAATATTTAAGGCAATTAAATGTTTAATGATGGGTGTTGTAATATAATAAGGTAAGTTACCAACAATATATAAGTTGTTGTAATGAATATCTTTTATATCATCTACTATATTACTTAATAAAATATCTTGATAAATAATTTTTGTATTCGTATCTTCTAATTTATTTAAATAAGGTCTTAAGTCCGGGTCGATTTCATAACATACTAAAGGAACATTTTTCATCTTTAAATATTTGGTTAAGGCACCCATACCAGGACCAATTTCAATGATTAAGTCGTCTTCTCCTACATTAATGGCGTTACTAATATCCATTATGACTTTCTCATCAATTAAAAAATTTTGTCCTAAATTCTTTTTAGCTTTCATTACCCCAGCCTTTTCTTAATACATCATATGTTACAACACTTCGTCCTAAATTCAAAGCATAATTAATATCACTACTTAATAAATCTAAGGCATTACCTCTAACACCCCGGTCAAGCACAATCGCAATTACTGGCTCAGAAGAAACAAAAGATTTATTAAAACGAACAATAGACCCACATGGCAAATTCTTAGAAGAAGCCACAATTCTAACTGTGCCATATACCTCATCATTATAAGTAGTTTTTCCATCTGTTATATCATAACGGTACATACATCCTAAATGGCCATTACATAAAGGACAGTTATAAACATAACCCGTTAAATCCCCCGTATATGTATCTTTAGCACTATATATATCATTAGCAATAAATTCATCAACTTTTAAAGCCATTGTCGATAAATTAACATTATTATTAATATTATTACTATATGTCTTACTTTCTGTTTTGGTTATATAACTAGAAGAAGCAATAACAAAAAGAATGATAACGATACTTTTAATACTAATATTTAATACTCTTTTCATTATTCACCTTCTAACAATTATAATTATAATGATATTAGAGTATTTTGTCAAAGGCTACCAACAGCTATTCACAGCTACCCACAGCTACAAAAGACTAATAAGATAAAAATTGTTGAAAACTAAATAATTTTCAACATTAAAATTTATCTTACTTTTTCCCTAATAATATCTTTTGTATGGAAGTTGTTTGTTCTTTCATAAACTGTCCCATTTCCATAATCCATTCCAACAAGTTCTTGATACATATCATACCCAGCGGGTACAAAATAATTATTGGTTCCATTGGGAACTTTAATACAATAAACATAAAATGGACTATTACCATGTTGCCATTTTATAATTTCTCCCGTTTCTAGACCATATAAAATATCATCTTCTGTAAATGAACTTTTTAAAGAAAATTCTTCACTAAGACTTTCATCATTTACATAACCTAGCATTTCATTAGGTCCAACACCTTCATAAGAATCTGTAATAACATCACGAGTGTAATATACATCATGCTTTTCGATGTACTCACGAGCACCCATCATTGTTCCTCCAATTAATAAAATGGTGGTCCCTAAAAATACATATTCAATTATTCTTTCCCGAATTTTATCTATATTTTCATTATTAACATTTTCATTTGTTTTTTTCATTTCAGACTAACACCTTCCCAATGCTCATTATTATATATTTTATTTTACTCCTGTCAAGGCTTCCTTGGACTAAAAAACATTTTATCTATATTACTATTCGTTATTTTACTTAATTCATCAAGAGAGATATTAAATAAATCTTTTACAAAGTTGGCAATATCCAAAATATGGCTAGGATTATTTTGACTACCTCTAAAAGGTTCGGGAGTTAAATAAGGGGAATCCGTTTCTAATACAATACTATTTAAAGGTAATTTCTTTATGACATCTTTTAAATTTGCGTTTTTAAAAGTTATTACCCCATTAACCCCGAGTAAATAACCCATCTTAATGTATTCTTGAGCAACTTCATAAGAACCTGAAAAAGAATGAATAACACCTGTTACCGAAAACTTTTTTAAAGTGTTTAAAGTATCTTGGGTAGCCTCCCGTGAATGAATTATTACAGGCAAATTATATTTTTCCGCTAATGATAATTGAGTTTCTAATAATTTAATTTGCTCATTCTTATTATCTTTCGTATAGTGATAATCAAGTCCTATTTCCCCAATGGCTATTATTTTAGAATCACGAATATTATCTTCGATAAATTTAATATCATCAAGAGTATATTCTAAAACATTTTCAGGATGAATTCCTAAGGCTCCATACATATTTTTATATTTATGACATAATTCTAATACTTCCTTATTAGACTTCTTATCACAACCATTATTAATAAATCTATCCACATTATTTAAATGAGCTAAATTAATAATTCCATCAATATCTTCATAATATTCCTGATAAATATGACAATGAGTATCCGTAAACATTATTTAACCTCAATACGATTAAATAATACTTCTTTTATTCCTGTTTTATTATTATCTTCATAGTAACCAAAGGTATCTAGGGTCGCAAAAGTAGTTTCCTTAGTATTTATTTGTTTAAAAATATTTTGGGCTGTATCTGGTAAAAAGGCTTGAAGTAATACTGTCCCATAACGAATAGTTTCCATTAAATTATAAAGAACTGTTTGTAATCTTTCTTGCTTTTGCTCATCTTTAGCTAGTACCCATGGCATTGTTTCATCAATATATTTATTGGCTCTTCGATAAATATCAAAAATATTATCAAGCGCATCAGCAATATGTAGTTTATCCATATTGACAAAAACTTTATCTTTTAAATTTAAGACACAATTTATTAAATCATTATCAGGAGCATCATTAACATGCGTATTAGTAATATGACCATCAAAATATTTTTCGGCCATACCAATGGTTCTATTTACTAAATTACCTAAATTATTAGCTAAATTACTATTAATACTTTCAATTAATAAATCTTCGGTAAAGGTCCCATCGGCAGCAAAAGGCATTTCATGTAACATATAATATCTAATGGCATCTACACCATAAGTATTTACTAAATCATCAGCATAAACGATATTACCTTTACTCTTACTCATCTTATCTGTACCAAATAATAGCCAAGGATGACCAAACACTTGATGAGGAAGTTCTTCTCCTAAAGCATGCAAGATAATTGGCCAATATATCGTATGGAATCTTAAAATATCTTTCCCAATTAAATGCACATCACATGGCCAATACTTTTTATACTCTTCACTATGGTTGCCATTTATATCATAGCCTAAGAAAGTTATATAATTTGATAAAGCATCTATCCATACATAAATCACATGTTTATCATCAAAGGTAACCGGTATACCCCATTTAAAAGAGGTTCTCGATACACATAAATCTTCTAATCCTGGTTTAATAAAGTTATTTAACATTTCATTTTTTCTTGCTTCTGGCTCAATAAAGTGCGGATGATTTTCAATATATTCTTCTAACCATTTAGAATATTTACTCATCTTAAAGAAATAAGCTTCCTCTGTGGCTTCCGTTAAATCACGTCCACAATCCGGACATTTCCCATCCACGGCTTGGGTTTCAGTCCAAAAAGATTCACAAGGTACACAATATAATCCTTTATATTCGCTTTTATAAATATCGCCTTGTTCATATAATTTTTTAAAAATATCTTGAACTATCTTTTCATGCTTTTTATCCGTTGTTCTTACAAATTTATCATAACTAGTATTCATTAAATCCCAAATGTTTTTTATTTCTCCGGCAATATTATCAACATATTCTTGGGGACTAATCCCTGCTTCTTTTGCTTTTTCTTCTATTTTTTCTCCATGTTCATCAGTTCCTGTTTGAAAATAAACATCATAACCATCTAATCTTTTAAAACGCGCGATGGCATCCGCTAAAACAATTTCATAAGTATTACCTATATGCGGTTTAGCACTCGTATAAGCAATCGCCGTACTAATATAAAATTTCTTATTCATTTAATTTTCCTCTTTTCTATTTGGGTTACCCGTCCACCCAACTCTTTTATTTTCTACTTTTTCACCACAAGTTAAGTATTTCATAAATATCCCTTGACAATAAGCTTTTCCTTTTTCTATATGAACTATCTTATCTCCTTCATTTTTTAAAGCTACATACATATGGCCATGCGTTTCTTCATTATTATAATAATCGGCATCAATAACCCCAACTTGATTAGTTAGCCGTACATTATACTTAAATCCAAGACTACTACGAATAACTAAAAGTAATACTTCATCACCCATAAATTTAGCTCGATATCCTGTAGGTATTTTTTTAATTTCTCCCGGTTTTAATTCAATATCTTCGATGGCAAAAAAATCATATCCTGCACTAAACTCCGTACTCCTTCTAGGTAATATATATTCTTCATACAATTTTTTATCATCCTTTATTTCTTTTTTAAATTGTTCAAAACTAATTTTTTCAAAATATCTTTCCATACCTACCTCATCTTATCATAAAAAAATTCATAAACAAAAGGACACATTTTTGTGCGGTACCACCTTTATTTATGAATTAATCATACACTTTTAAGTTATAACAGTCTTCACTGATTTTAGCTCCATTATCCATACCATCATTATATTACTAATTAATTTCCACCAACCATTAACTCTCTATTATAGCTTTATAATATTCTTTATAATTTCCTTGCTAACTAATCATAGTTTATCATAGAATAATTTATTTCGCAAGCAGGGAAACCAAATTATTGCAACCTTTATATTTCTATGGTATTATATACAACAATTTAGTAAGGGGTGTTTAAATGGCTACGACTTTACAAAAAATGAAATGGGATTTACACAATTATCGATCAAAAAGAATACTAGCTTGGGGATTAAAACGAGGATATATTTCTCTATATAGTAATTACTTAATTGAAAAGTTAAGAACTATATATGATGGAGGGATTCCAGCATCAATATTATTGTTATCAAATGGAATGACAAATGGGCATTGTTATGATAGAGCTTTTTTAATGGCAAAAGCTTTTTTAGACAATGATGATGTGGACGTGCATCTTCTATATGCCTTAGTGGATAGCATAAAATTAAATCCTGAATATTTAGATGATAATGATCCGTCATATGCTGATCATTGTGTTGTAGAACTAACTTTTAAAAATGGCACCCAATTTATAATTGATACTTCCCGTGGGCTCATTTATGATAAAAATTTATATTGGTTAATGGAACATCCTAAAATAAGAGGAACTAAAAATAAGGAAGATATTATTAAACAAGTGGCCGTAGAAGAAGATTATTGCAGAGAAGATATTGAAAGAGATAAGTATGCTTCTACCATCACATTACCAATAATAGAAATGACTTATGGCAACCAAAATGAAATGTATGCTAACTTAAGTATAAATTATTTACAAAGAGAAATAGAATGTTTTAAAAAAGCCATTAATTATGAAAGCCTATGTCAACTACCACGCACTGGAAGTACGTGGCTTATTTTAGGTACTGAAAGTACATTTAGCGAGTAAACTCGCTTATC
>CANQRA010000023.1 GCA_947626125.1 uncultured Bacilli bacterium | reverse complement strand
GGAAGTCCTGGCTATTGTTGGCGTCAAATGGTGACTCTCGGTCTCTAGTCTCCTCTTATCAGGCTTACGAAATGACCTTAGGTATCAAACGGAATTCGTACGATTATGGTTTCTTGCAATTCGCTTATGCCGGTTATACTAGCCTTTCTGTGGTTTCTCCTTCGGACTTGTCCAGTGTCCGTCCGGTCTTCTACCTTGATTCTACCAAATCAAAAATATCGCAAGGAGAAGGTACTTGTGATGACCCATTTGTGGCAATGCCTTCTAAGACAACTTAGGTAGTCACTAAAAAAAGTCACTAAAAAAACAAGTAAAAATTATTGTATTATAAAAATAAATATGCTAAAATTATTAATAGGAGAACGCATAAAGCGTTACCTAGTTTGGTTTAGCTAACTAGTCTTTAGGGACTAGTTATTTTTATACTAAGAATTAGTAGAGCTAAAACTGCTATAAAAACTATGATTAATAAAATATCAACTCGATTTCTATCTCTCATAAGCATCACCCACTTCCTAGCAAACCCCCTATGTAGAAACATAAGAATAGTATTTCTAAAAAGCACTAGGTAACACAATATTTGTCCTCCTAAGACTTTATTAAAGCAGCTTTAATTAAATTTGTAAATAATTTTGAGTTAAAAAAATAAAAAAGTTGCTGTTTTTTGCCCAAATCTCTAGAGAATTGGCAAGATTATTTTAAAGAAAAAACTAACCCGTGGTTAGTTTTAAAAGTTCTTTTCAGAATATGAATGAGAATAATTAATCTTTTCCATAAATTCAACATAATCAAGATAAATCATTCTAATAAGATACCAATTTCCTGTGACAGGGTCACTAATTATTAAATGGTCTTTGCCTGCTTCTTCAATTATCCCAGTATAAATTTTGTTTTGCCATTCAGTACTATCTGGATAAGAAACATAAGCATTAACTCTTTTACCTTTATTAAGCCTTAAAATGTTTTCGATATAACTTTGTTCCATCGTAACTAAACTAGCTTGGGATATATTACCTGGTGGTGATGATGGTGTTGGCTGAATAGGTACAGCATTAGTTGGGAAAGTTGGATTTTGATAATAATTTCCGTTTATATATATCACCCTCTTAATAAAATATATTAAATTCCAAATAATAATATGATTGCAGAAGCTAGATTTATTTTGTATAATTATATGGTAAGGATAGATAAATATGGGGAATAAAAAAGTGGATGATAAAAAAGAATTAAAAGAAACAATTATTACAGGTGTTTCCTTTGTTTTTGGTACCTTTTGTTTAGCTCTTTGTTATAACTTATTCTTTATTTCCAATAATATTGTTGTTGGTGGTGTGTCTGGCTTAGGTATAATTTTACAAAAAACCTTTGATATAAATGCCCAATTCTTTATTTATGTAGCTAATATTGCTCTTTTAATCTTAAGTTATGCTTTTTTAGGTAAAGAAGAAACAAAAAGAATAGTTATTGGGACATTCTTATATCCCATATTTATTACTTTTACTGCTCCTTTAGCAGAGTTACTATTACATTATTTAAACTTCCAAGAGATTTTAGTTACTGTTGTTTTAGCAGGATTATTAAATGGATTTAGTAATGGTCTTATATATAAATTTGGTTATTCTACTGGTGGTAGTGATGTCGTTGTTAGAATGGGAAGAAAATATTTACATATTAGTGAGGGTAAAGGTTTATTACTTTTTAACATTATCATTATTATTTTAGGAGGACTAACCTTTGGTATTGATAATGCGGTATATGCTGTCATAATTTTAGTTATTGAATCAATACTAGTAGATAAAATTATTATAGGTATTTCCGATAGTAAGAAATTTATGATATATACAAAAGAAGATAAAAAAATAAGAGAAATAATTGAGAAAGAATTTTATTCTGGTTATACTATTTTTCCTACAGTAGGAGGATATTCTCATATAAGTGGAAAAATGCTTATGTGTGTTATCAGTAATCGGGATGTTAATTTATTTAAAGATAGAATATTAGAAATAGACCCTAAAGCTTTCTTTGTAATTAATGATTGCTATGAAGTAAGAGGAGGAGTAAAGAGGTCAAATTTACCATTTATATAATGGCCTTTTTTTGATATAATTAATTAGGAGTAGAATTATGAAGTTTATCGAATTAAAAAATGTTAATAAAACTTATTCAACAGGAGTTACTGCTTTAGCAGATTTATCAGTCGAGATAGATAAAGGTGAGTTTGTCTTTGTAATAGGACATACCGCCAGTGGTAAATCAACGTTTATAAAAATGCTTTATCGCGAAGAAAAACCAACTAAAGGTAGTGTGATTGTTGGGGGAATTAATGTTGCTAAATTAAGAAATCGAAAAGTATATAAATTAAGAAGAAAAATAGGTGTCGTTTTCCAAGATTTTAAGTTGTTACCAAAGCTTACAGTTTATGAAAATGTGGCTTTTGCTTTAGAATGTTTAGGTACATCAGCAAAAGATATAAGACCTAAAGTAATGAAAGCTATAGAGATTGTTGGTTTAAAAGAGAAAATTAGAAGTTTTCCTCATCAATTATCAGGTGGTGAGCAACAAAGAGTATGTATAGCAAGAGCTATTGTTAATGAACCTAAATTATTAATTTGTGATGAACCAACGGGAAACTTAGACCCTGAAACCAGTAAAGATATCATGAAAGTAATAGATAATATTAATAAAGATTTAAAAACCACGGTTATTATGGCCACGCATGATAAAGAAATTGTTAATAGAATGAAGAAAAGAGTTTTATTAATAGAGCATGGGGTTTTAACGGGAGATTATTTGAAAGGAAGTTATAAGTCACATGAAGGTGTTTAGAATAATAGGTAGAAGTTTTAGAGATGCCTTTAAAAGTGTTTTTCGTAATTTTAGTTTAAGTATGGCTTCCATATTATGTACCACTATTACCCTTTTAACTGTTGCTATATCCTTGGTGGTAGCATACAACATTCAAGATATAACGAATAGTTTAGAAAAAGAATTAACAATTGTGGTTTATTTAGAGAAAAATGCCACGAATGAAGATGCGGAATTTATAAAGTCATCGATAGAAGCCATGGATAATGTCGAAAAGGCCGTCTATAAAAGCAAAGATGAATGGAAAAATGAGATGAGTGAATATGATTCATCTTATCAAAGTTTATTTGATAGTTATGATGAAAATCCTTTATTAGATTCTTTTGTTGTTTATGTTAAAGATGTTAAAAGTTTGGATACAATAACAAATAATATTAAAGCTCTCGACAAAATAGAGAGTGCTAGTTATGGTAAAGATGCTGTTAATACAATGTTATCAGTCTTTGATTTTATTGATAAAGTAACCGTGGTAATTGTTATATCTTTAATCTTTGTAACTGCTTTCTTAATTACCAATACAATCAAATTAACAATTTATTCCAGAAGAAATGAAATAGAAATTATGCGTTTAGTAGGAAGTAGTAATATTGCTATTAAAATGCCTTTCGTTATTGAAGGGTTTGTGATTGGTTTCTTAGGTTCAATTATTCCTGTAATTATTACAATATATGGTTATATAATTTTATTTGAAAAATTAAATGGTCATGTCTTAGTGGAATTAATAACCCTTATTAGTCCATATAACTTTATCTTCTATATTGCTCTTATTATCATGGGACTTGGAGCCTTAATTGGGATGCTTGGAAGTCTATTAGCCGTTAGAAAGTATTTGAAAATCTAATGAAGAAAAGTATTGATTTTATAATTAGAGTTATGTTATCTTTGGCAGTAACTTTTAGTTGTCTTTTAGCTCCCTTAGATGTAAATGCGGCGATTAAAGAGGGAGATACATTAAAAGATTTAAAAAACGAATTACAAGAGTTAAAGAATAAGAAAACGAAATTGGAAAATGAAAAAAAATTAACGCAAACAGAAATTAAACAAGCCGAAGAAAATATGAAAAAAGCTGATTATGATATGTATAGAGCTACTGAGGAAATCAGCAAAACGGAAAAAAGTATTGAACAAACAGAAGCTGAGATTGAAGAAGTAAAAAAAGGAACGGAAGAATTATTGCGTTTAAATCAAAAACAAGAAAGTGATAATATTTATTTATCATATATAACTGGTGCTTCTTCCATGACTGAACTTATTATGCGAAGTGATATGATTGCTCAATTAACAAGATATAATGAGGCAGAAATTAGAAAGCTAGAATTACTTACAGAAAGTAATAAAAAATTAACGGCTTCCCTAGAAGATTATAAAAAAGAATTAGAAGTTAAAAGAGCGGAATATGAAAAAGAAAAAGATAAATTAGGAGAAGAAGTCAAAGAACTTGAAGAAGGTGCTGTATCTGTTGATGATGAAATTAAATCAATGGAATCATTAATTAAATACTATACCGATTTAGGCTGTAAAGATAACCAAGATTTAGTAGAATGTGTAAGGATTAAGAATAATACGGGATGGTTAAAACCCGTTACTAAAGGAGTTATAACAGACCTTTTTGGTTACAGAGGACCAATTTTACCAGGAGTATCTAGTAATCACAAAGGTATTGACATTGGTGTTGCTGAGGGTACGAGTGTATATCCTACGGCCGAGGGTCAAGTTGGAGCAATCGTTCGTAAATCATCTTGTGGTGGTAATATGTTATACATTTGGACTTATGTTGGGGGAAGAGCCTATACTTATGTTTATATGCATTTAAAAGAAATTTTGGTTTCTGTCGGAGAGACTGTAAAAGTTGACCAAGTTGTAGCTAAAAGTGGTGGTAAATCATATGGTTATGACCGTTGTACAACAGGTCCACACTTACATTATGGTCTTGCCCCTGACCATCATTTTGGTGCTCCAGGAGATTTAGCTTTATCTAAGTTTAGTTCTCATGTTATTAACCCTCCAGGGTTCCCTGGGTATGGGCAATATTTCTATGGTAGATAAAAAGTATGGCAAAAGTGGGATTAACCCCACTTTTGCCATTGACTTTATATAGAAGATATTTTATAATTTTTATTGGAGGGTAGCATGATAAAAAGAGAAATAGAGAAAAAATTTAAAAATTTATCTAAACAAAGGAAAGTAATTTTGTTGACCGGAGCTCGGCAAGTAGGAAAATCAACTTTAGTAAAAGAAATAAAAGAAAAAGAACGTACTTATGTTACTCTAGATGACTTAAATTTAAGAGAATTAGCCCAAAATGACCCCCAATTATTTTTACTTAATTATAAAAGGCCATTAATCATTGATGAGGTGCAATACGCTCCGAATTTGTTTTCTTATATCAAGATGGAAGTAGACAATAATAATGAAAAGGGTAGTATATGGTTAACCGGTTCACAAAGATTTGAACTAATGAAGAATGTTTCTGAATCTCTTGCAGGTCGCGTATCTATTTTAGAGCTTTCTACTTTAAGTTATGCTGAGAAAAGAGGCTTTAGTTCTAAACTGTTTTTACCAACAAAGATAGAGTATAAATTTAATATTACACCGAATGAAATATACGATGAAATATTTCAAGGAGGAATGCCTGAATATGTAACTAATACTTTGGATAGAAATGCTTTTTTTAATGACTATATAACAACATATTTAGAAAGAGATGTTAGAAACTTAACCCAAGTTGGAAACCTAACAACTTTTAAAAAATTTTTGGTCGCGGTTGCTTCAAGAAATGGCGAAGTTTTAAACTATAACTCTCTTTGTGAAGATGCTTCCATTGATGCTTCTACGGCTAAAAGATGGATTTCTATTTTAGAAGCTAGTGATATTATATACTTGTTGCAACCTTATTTTAATAGCAAGTTAAAAAGAGCAACAAAATCACCTAAAATAATTTTCTTGGATTCGGGTTTATGTTCTTATTTATGTGGCTGGAATAGTGGAGAAAATATTATGAACTCAACCGTGTCTGGTCATTATCTGGAAGCTTATATTATAAGTGAATTAATTAAAAATAAAAGAAATAATCCTGATGATATAAACTATGATATTTATTATTATCGGGATAGAGATAAAAAAGAGATTGATTTAATTATTGCTCTTGATAATATTATTTATCCTTTTGAAATTAAAAAGACCGCGAATCCGCAAAAAAGTATGATAGGCAATTTTAAAGTATTAGAAAATAAAAATTTAAATGTTGGTGATGGGGGATTGCTTTGTTTTTATCCCAATATAATTCCCCTAGATGAGCATAATAAAGCATATCCTATTTCCGTAATCTTTTAATTAACTATTCCTTAAATACAATTAAGTAATAGTTTTTTTCTTTATATAATGTTGCAAAAAAACGCAAAAAAGCCAAAAAATAAGTAAAAAAGCAACAAAACATATTTACTTAGCTTAAGGTAAAAGACTTACAATTTAAAAAATAGAAAAAGAAGCTGTTTGAAATTAATCATTTAATTTCGCCCCAGCCCTTTTTAACTTATGTTTATTATTTTCTCGTAAGTTTTCTTTCATGTTCATTATTTAAATCAAATTGTTTATAATTTTTAATGAATTTTATCATATCATCAAAATAATCAATTCTTTTTCCTATTAAATTGGCAATTTGAATATTTTCAAAAATAAATATTTTCGCATCGCTTTCGGGAGAAATAGTATATAATAGCCCGCTTAATCTCAATTTTTGGATAGCTTCTTCTAAGTCATTTGAATAGGCAAAAACTCCATTGCTATTAATGTTAATGTCATTTAAAAGTTGATTAAATTTATTATTATTTTTACAATAACTAATAAATTTTATTAAACTATCTCTATCAAAAGCATTAGTTTTTTGAATAACATTAATCACGGTAAATAAACACATAAAATCATATGCAGAAAATTCTGGTTGATAAAACCTGTTCTCCTGATTGGCCATTTCTTCTCCGGCTTTTCTAAAAATCTCAATTTCTTGCTTAACTAATTCTAAAGGAATTTCTGACATTCCTTCTCTTAAAGCTATTTTATTGCAAAAATAAGTGTTATACTCTATGTCTTCAGCGACCTCACTATATTGTTCATAATTTTGGTCTACAATTCTAGCGGCATTTAGATTAACATTTTTATCCTTTGATAAAACCTCTTTTGCAACAATAATTCCACTCGGCTTAATTATTAGATACTCTTCCACTTCTCTAATACTAATTAATCTACCCGTTATCAAATCCATATAATAAGTTCCTGCACTATAAGGCATTGTTCTGGGATTACCTAGCTTATCTAAGAGCAAGGTAAAAGAATCAATTTTATCTTTAACATAAACAATTTCCGAAGATTCTCTTTTTACTCTTTTCCAATATTCAATATTTTTTAAATGCATTTTATATAATTTTGTCATAATAAAAACTCCTTTTGTTCCTTATTATATCATAACATCCGTAATTTTTATTATTAATTTCTGTCTAAGAATAGTTTTTTTCTTTAATAAATGGTAAAATATATTTGTTAAAGAGGAAACTTGGTGAATATTATGACATTTACAACCAGATTAAAAGAAGAAATTAGTAAATTGGATAATAATGATTTAGAAAAAAGAGCCATAATTGAAGGCTTTTTAAGATATAACTCAACCTTTGAAGAAAAAATCGTTATTACTTTAGAAAATGCCGCGGTTACCAGATTTATCTATAAGATTATTAAAGAGAATTTTGAAGTAATGCCTAAGATTACCGTGCGTGTTCAAAAAAGATTTCGGGTAAAACAAATTTATATTTTAGAAATAAATGATAATGTTTCATATATTAAGGAAGTAATTAATTTAGACAAAGAACCTATCCTTCCTTGTGATGAAGAAAAAATCGCTTTTTTAAAGGGAGCTTTTTTAGGCGTTGGTAATGTATCTAATCCCAAGACTAGTGGCTATCATTTAGAATATATATTAGATAAAGAGAAAGATGCCGAAACTATTGCCTACTTATTAAATTGTTTTAATTTGAATGCCAAAATTATTAAAAGAGGTTATAAATTTGTTACTTATATTAAAATGAGTGAAAGTATTAGCGATTTAATAAAAATGTTTAGAGCTATAAATTCTTTATTTGAATTTGAAGATACAAGAATATATCGTGACCATAAAAATATGGTTAACCGACTTAATAATTGTGAGCTTGCTAATCAAGAGAAGACTATTCAAAAAGGTCTTGCCCAACTAAACGATATTGAATATTTAGAAGAAAATAATTTAATGAGAACCATAGATGAGAAAACTCAAATGGTTCTTATGTACAGAAAAAAATATCCCGAGGTATCTTATCAAGAATTAGCTAATATTATTTCTTTAGAAACTGATTATAAAGTAGGTAAATCAGGTATCAATCATCACTTAAGAAAATTAAAAGAAATTAAAGAAATTTATATGAATAAAGGAAAGAATGAATAATGGAAACAAGTGTTACGATAATGTGTACAAATTTTAACAAAGAGATAGTTAATAAATACCCCGATTATCATTTAATTGATACGAGTTTTAATGTGCAATCTTTAACTAAGTATCGTAAAATAATTTTCTTTAATGTCTTTAATGAATTAAAAGAAGATAAAATTAAAGAAATATTTAAGTATTTAGATGATAATAAGATTGCTTATATAAATGTTACAAATAATATTGAAGAAGTATTATTAACTAAGTATTTAATAATATATGATAAAGATAATATTTTAATTGAAGGTAATACTCTAGATGTTTTAAAAGAAGAAAAATTATTAAAAAGAATTGGAGTCCATGAACCATTTATTTGTGATTTATCTTTACTATTAAAAGATTATGGTTTGGTAAATAAAATTTATTTAGATAAAGAAGCTTTAGTAGGTGACTTATGGAAATAGGAAATTTATTTAAAAATGGCAAGATAATTGGTATGGTTAGTAATTATGAAAGTAGTTTTAATTTCGAAGGACAAGTTAAAGATTTAAAGGTTAAAAATATTGAAAAAAGCTTGAAGATGGTTTTATTAGATGAAACCATTCTAGATAAAGAGATGAAGGAATTAACTTTAAGTGAGCTTTTTAAAATAGAACTATTAACTAAACTTAATAATAATGTCATTGTTGTTGGTAATTTATCGAAGGTATTAAACTATAAAGATTTAGAATATATAAAAAAATTATTACTTAAATTAAATAATGATTATCATAAAAAAATCGTGGTCATTGATAGAGATGTTAAAGTATTTTTTAATTTAGTTAAATATATTTATGTAATTGATAATAAAAAAATCTTATATAGCACGAATGATTTCTTTGATAAAAAATTATATGAATATACTAAATGTCCTAAAATAATTGAGTTTATTAATTATGCTTTAGAAAATAATATTAATTTAACGAAAACTTTAGATATATATGAACTTATTAAAGATATATATAGGATGGTATCATGAGAATAATGTTAGTTATAGCGTATGATGGCTCTTTATTTAAAGGTTTTCAAAGGCAAAAAAATGTGAGAAATGTGCAAGGAGAATTAGAAAGAACATTATCGAAGGTATATGATGAAAATATAATAATTAAGGGAGCTGGTCGAACTGACCGAGGAGTTCATGCAAAATATCAAGTAGTGCATTATGATACAAATAAAAATATTCCTTATTTAAAAGATAGATTAAATAAAGAATTAAAAGATATACAAGTAAAAAAAGTAAAGAAAGTTAGTAATGATTTTCATGCCCGGTTTAATGTTAAAGAAAAAGTATATTTATATAAAATAGATTTAAATGGAAAAAGAGATAGTAACTATTACTTAAACTATCCAAAAAAGTTAAATATTAAAAAAATGAAGGAAGCTGCTAAAGTATTTATTGGTACGCATGAATTCCATAATTTTACCGCGGGATATCGGGATAACTATGTTACTACCATTACGAAAATAAAGATATGGCAATTTCATGAAGTATTGTATTTAAAATTTTATGGTTATGCTTTCTTCCGGTATATGGTCCGTAATTTAGTGGGAGCTTTATTAGAAGTTGGCAAGGGTAAAATAGATAAAGCTCTCTTACAAAAAATGGTTGAGGGTACCCTTGATAAAAGTTTACCTACCGTTAGTCCTAATGGATTGTATCTTTATGACATAAAATATTGAAAATAGTGCGATTTTGTTTGACAAAAGGGCTTAGATACCATATAATTTAGTATGGTACATTTTATTTATGGGGTTTAATAAGCCGTGGGAAAGTTTATTAGAAACCATAAGGAAAGGTTAAAGAATTATGAAATCATTTATGCAAAAAAAAGAAACAGTTGAAAGAAGTTGGTATGTAATTGATGCCGAAGGTAAAACATTAGGACGTGTTGCTACTAAGGCTGCTAATATTTTACATGGTAAACATAAACCAACTTATACCCCTTATGTTGATTGTGGTGATAACGTTATTATCATTAATGCTGCTAAAGTTAAATTAACCGGAAACAAATTAATTGATAAGAAGTATTATAATCACTCAGGTTATCCAGGTGGCTTAAGAGAAAGAACGGCTAAAGTTATGCTTGAAAGTTATCCAGAAGAAATGCTTGAAAGAGCTATTAAAGGAATGCTTCCACATAATAAATTAGGCAGAGCTATGGGAAAGAAATTATATGTTTATGCTGGTAATGAACATAAACATGAAGCTCAAAAACCAATAGCAATAGAAATTGATTAGGAGGATTTATGGCAAATAAACAAGTATGGACTGCAACTGGTAGAAGAAAAAGCGCAGTTGCTCAAGTAAAATTAGTTGGTGGTACTGGTAAAATAACAATAAATGGTAGAGATGTAGATGAATATATGCCATATGCTACCTTAGTTATGGATTTAAAACAACCATTAGTGGCAACCAATAACGAAAATAGATTTGATATTGAAGTTAAAGTTAATGGTGGTGGCTTTGATGGTCAAACTGGCGCAATTAGATTAGCTATTACCAGAGCATTATTAGCTTTTGATGCTAACACTGACCAAACAAGAGAAGATAGTTATCGACATATCTTAAAAAATGCTGGTTTTGTTACTAGAGACCCAAGAATCAAAGAACGTAAGAAATATGGTTTAAAGAAAGCCCGTCGTGCTCCACAATTCAGTAAGCGCTGATTCAATATGTTTCAAAAATCCGAATTATTCGGATTTTTTCATGGAGTGATTATTAATAAAGTTAGAAACCAAAAAAATACTAGTTTTGGCTAGCATTTATTTTTTTGTTTAAAGTTATTGGCTTATCCACAATCAAATCGTTAAATTCCATCCCTAATTTATGGTATATTTGTTTAACTTCTTCTAAAGTAACATTCTCTTGATACCATTCAAAATAAAATGGATAATGGGGACTATTTTTGAATAATAAAATTCTTCCCGTTACTGTATATAAATTGATTATCTTAGAGGGATTTGCTTCTTCAACTTTTTGAAACCCAAATCTTTCGATGTTTAAGGCTTCGTCTAAGCATTTTACACTTTCATAAGAGCATTCTTCTAAATTTAAGTTTTTTTCAATAAAATCAGTTAGATAAGATAGAACTTTAAAAGCATCATTTCTTTCCATATTTGGTGGTAACATAAATGGTTCAAAAGGCCAATCAATAATACCAATATTTCTGTCATTATCTTCTTTGCCATAACCTATGCGGTGGTAATTTAAAAAATATAAACGATAGATATTCCCCTCTTTAATAGGGTGGTCATCTAAATGATCATTAAATTCGTAATCTTTATTATTTATTTTTCTAAATAGTTTCATAAATATATACCTCGTCATTAATTTTATCATATTAATCTGTTTTTGTTAATTCACTTTGTCTCTGTTTTAATGAATAGGTATTTATGGTACAATGTTTTATATTAGAAAGGGTTAATATATGAGGAATGATTTGATTTTAAAAAATAAAGCGATGAGAAAAAATAGACCAAAGGTTGCAGCAAATGTTTTATATTCTACCTTTGAAACTAATGGTACTTTTCAAATTTGTTTTAAAAGTAAAGGTTGTCAAAATTATTTAAATGGCCATTGTATAATGTGTGATTATGGAATTGGTGATAATCTTTCAGCTGAAGAATTAGAAAAAGCCTTTGATATGGCTATGTTAGAAAGCAAAGAAAAAATAAGAACCCTTTTATTAAATTCTTATGGTAGTATATTAGATGAAAAGGAAATAAGTAAAGAATGTTTATATGCGTTACTTAAAAAGATAAAAGAGACTAAAATTAATAATATAATTTTTGAAACCTTCTATACAACAATAACGAAGGAAAAATTAGAATTAATAAAAAATGAATTAGGGAGTAAAAATATATTTTTTGAACTAGGGTTAGAGACCGCAAATGAAAATGTAAGAGCTAATAATTTATTAAAATTTATCAACAATGATGTATTTATCGAAAAAATAGAGTTAATTCATTCATACAATATGCAGGTTATAACAAATATTGTTGTTGGTATTCCTTATTTAACTGCTAAAGAACAAATTGAAGATGCATTAAATTCTATTCTTTGGTGTATAAAAAATAAAGTTGATGAGATTGATTTGTTCCCTATTAATGTTAAACCTTATACTTTATTATATACTTTATATAATGAAAAAGAGTATGATGTTATATCGCATTGGCTATTAATTGAGGTGTTACATCGTATTCCTGTTCAATATCTTGATAAAATATATTTAGCTTGGTATGGAAATAGAGAATTACCATATCATGATGGAGAACACTCTATTTTTCCTAAGTCTTGTTCCAACTGCCATGAAGATTTAATGAACTTTTATACCGAATTTTTAACTAATAATTCTAGTACACCGCGCAAAAAATTAATTGATGAATTAATTGAGAAGCGGAAATGCGATTGTTATGATACCCTGTTAAAAGAAATTATTTAGTACTATAATCAGCGACTAACTTATGCTTGACACACGCTCAGATTTATGATAGAGTAATTGCCATATTCAGGGGGAATTATAAATGAATAAAGATTTTAAAGAAGAGATTGATTTAATTAGTAAGAATGATCAAATTAAAGAAAAACTTTTGACTATGGAAGTCTATAACAGTTTCTATAATAGTATTTTAGAGTGTTTGCCGGTTGATAATTCAGATGTCATGGAATATTATAAATCAATTTTGCAAGATACTTTTAAAAAGGTTATAAGTGAATTATCTTTACAAGAAAAAACGAGTGTTGATGCAAGACAATTTATGCGGGCTTATATACGATTATTTGAAGATGAATGTTTACGCACACGAGCTATAACAGGTATTATTGTCTCTTTTAATAATAGCCTTGGTGTGGATTCGCCTTTATTTGATGATAAAATTGTAAAAGTAATAGATTCTTATGAAACAATTCCATTTGATAAAAAGGTTGAAGTTATTATTCAATTTGATGACTATATGCGCGATGTATATCATAAGTTAAATATGCACTTAAATAAAGAAACTGGTTCTAGATTAAAACCAAATATTTCTGCTATGCTATTAGCTAAATTAAGAGATTATTTGGCTAAAAATAATGGCTTAGATGTCTCTGCTGATAGTCTAAAAGCATATATGATGTTAACTACCAAAGATTATTTAATGAATGAATTAAATAATGGCAGACTTGGGTTTGATAGTTTTAACGATAATATTACGGAAGCCTGTTATAATTTTAGCGAACTTGAGCAAAAGTTTTGGTTAGTACTTGGAATTTATGGTATTGCTGTCGATGATGAAACATTTAAATCAAAAGAATCTTTATCAGAGCTTCTTGAATGTTTAGGACTTTCGGTAGATGAATATTTATATATGGTTAAAAATGTAATGGAAAAGTTAAGAAATACGCTGACTGGTAACGATTCTCCAAAAAGATAATAAATATTAGAAAAATAATTAAATGAGTGAAACTCGAAAACTACGAGTAAAATAAAAAACGTACTTGTGATAAGCGCGTTTTTTTGTGGATAAAAAAACATCTTGTTGAATTATTTTATTTTGCCCTTATAATAAGGGTTAAATGATAGATATTCTCCCTTCTCATCTTTAATCCAATATCCAAATTTACCAGTTAGTTTAATAGGCTTTTCTAAAGGCCTAAATTTTAAATTCTTTGTATTCATAGGTATTGCTCCTTTGGCTAAAGATGCCGTAATATGAGGTGTTTTTAATACATTGGGATTTTGTTCATCATAATTTATATAGTAGGGTTTTAATTCATCAGGAAGCGATACTTGAAATCCACTATTAATTTCATCATTGGCATAACCGATCAGAAATATGGTAAAATCTTTGCCAACTAAATCATTAAATATTTCTTCTTCACTTGGATGATATTTAAAAGTAAAATGAATTTCATTATTAACTTCTTCTAAAGTCTTTGATTCTAAGGAATGTATTAGCTCTACTGTATATTTATCAAAAAATAAACCTTCATAACTTACCATGTATCTTCCTCCAACTAATTTTTTTTATTATACCACTTGACTACATTTATTATTATATTACAAATTAACACATTATTTCTAAATTTTTAAAAATTTAGAAATCTCGTGTCTTTTTGTTGTGCATATAATATCACAAAAATTTATTCTTGACAAATCTTAGAATGTCATGAAATATAAAATATTGAATAACTAATTTTAGTGCTTTAAAGAAAAGATTTACAAACAAATGCAAATATGTTAGAATAAAAAACTATAAAGGAGCGTTTTATGGCAAAATTAATAGATATTAAAGGTTATTGGAATATGGCTAATGACTGGACCTTTGATGAGAAAAATGTATGGCAAGGTCAAATCTTATTACAAGAAGATGGTTGGTTTGAAGGAGTAGTTGTAGATCCTCATAGTGAATATTCGCAAGACCGATTTGTTTTTGGAGCATTGCATGAAGGCTGTGTTATATTTTTAAATAAATTTACTCCCTTAGAAGCAAGTACGCCACTTATTTTTCAAGGAGAATTTAATGGTCAAGATTATACTGGCGAAGTAGATTCCTTAAGTTTAATGGCAGCATATAAATGTGGTAATGCTCGTATGTTAACAGAAGAAGTTCATAAAGATTTAGAAAAACAAAGTCAAGAATTAATAACGAGAATGGAAACCTTTAAAGCTACTAAGATGAATAAAGCTTTTATGGAAATATATCATAATCTTTTAGCTAGAAGACAAGAGTTTACCGAAGAAATAATGGCTACTTATTTAGAAAAACATCCTGCTGACCCTCAAAGAATTAGACATTAAGCTTAAATAAAACATCAAGCGCTTACTTGATGTTTTATAATGGTTATCTACAATATAAAGTAACTTTATTGTTTTTATCAACTGATAATAAAGATATCTTTTCAATAGTCATCTTTTTTCTTTTTAAATAACTATTCAACCAACTCTTAGTTTTATGTGCCTTTCTTAACTCTTCTTCATCGAGGGCGCCATCCACAATAATTAAATGATTTAAAGTTTGCTTTTTGCTATTTTTTTGCATATTCTTTTTTAAATCATTACTAGTTAAAGGTTGTGATTTACCCTTTAATAAAATAGATATATCTCCTGATGGCTCTAAAACAGCACAAGATAATTCATTGATATCAAAACACCCTTTTAAACGACAATGTTCTAATAATTTAGCTATACTTAGTTTGGCAGTCTCCAAATTTTCATAATTAAAATTATTGTTTTCATATAAGACTAAGGGTTCACCATCCATGATTTCTTCCACAGTACGATTATGATAAGATAAAAGTGATGTAACATAACCTATAATAAAGAAAACAATTAAGGCAATTAAACCATCATATAAGGGAGTATCTAAACTAATAATAGAATCAGCAGCGATGGAACCAATAGTGATACTTAGAACATAATCATATAAAGTTAAATTTTTCATTTGTTTTTTCCCTAATAATTTAACCATAATAAATAAAACAACAAACATGACAATTGAACGTAATAAAATTTCCATTTATAAATCACCTATATTTAATATGAACATTTTTAACAATAATATGAATTTTTTAAGTTATAATATAAATAGCTAGGAGAAATTTATGCAAATCATTCATCCTTTAAAACCCTTTTATAACTCTAATAGTGAGATTCTTATTTTAGGGACAATGCCTTCCAAAGTATCAAGAGAGAATAACTTCTATTATATGCACCCCCAAAATAGATTTTGGCATATTTTAGGATTGGTTTTTGAAGAAAACATAGAAGATAATATAAAAGCTAAAGGCGACTTTTTAACTCGGCATAAAATTGCTTTATGGGATACAATCAAAAGTTGTACCATCACAGGGTCAAGTGATGCCTCAATTAAGAATATTGAACCCAATGATATTAATTTATTATTAAAACAAACTAATATTAAAGAAATATATACTACAGGTAAAAAAGCCTATGAAATTTATAATAAATATATTTACCCAAAGACAAAAATAAAAGCCATATGTTTATATAGTCCTAGTCCCGCTAATTGTGCTATAACTTTAAATAAAATGGTGGAAAACTATCAAGTTATCAACAAAGAAAAATAATTTAATAATTTATGTATATAAAAAAATAAAGTAAATAAAATATATTATGAAAAATAATTTTTATGTTTTATTTACTTTTTTTGTTGCTGTTCTAATATTATATGGGTTAAAAGTAGAAGCTACTCTTCCTTTAAGTGGTAAAGTAATAGTTGTAGACCCAGGTCATGGAGGTATCGGTTAAATCCAAAAATAGAAGAAATGGCTATTTTGGTAAGTAAATACAAGGGTTTAAGGTACTTGATAAAAGTATCTTTTATTTTGCAAAAATATAAGAAAGGGAGAATGATATAATGAATTATGGAATATTTAGAAGTCAACCGATAATGACTATCAATGATTTAGCACAAATCGGATCACAC
>CANQRA010000022.1 GCA_947626125.1 uncultured Bacilli bacterium | reverse complement strand
TTATTACTATTCATATAGTGGGGAGGGTATAACGAACTGTCGAGCGTTAGGCGATACATGGTGTGGAGGGAGCTGGTTGGTTGTTAAAAATAACGGTGGGTCTATCACCAGATTACGAGATCTGACGTTAGGGTTTTCTTTCTCTGACACTAGATGGGATGAGGCTTGGTTTCTTGACGGTGCTATTTTTAACAGTGCTATCCCTGTGACAACCTACACTGTGGAATGCTATGACACTACTGTCCGTCCTGTCTTCTATCTTGATTCCGCAAAATCTAAACTGACTGGTTCAGGTACTTATTCTGATCCATTTGTTGCCATGCCTTCTAAGACAACTTAGGTATAAGTCACTAAAAAACAATTAAAAAATATTGTATTACAAAAATTAATATGCTAAAATTATTAATAGGAAGACGCATATAAGCGTTACCTAATTGATGTTGAGCTAACCTTTTGGGTTAGCTGTCTTTATAATTTGAATTAGCATAGCTAAAACGGTTATAAAAACTATGATTAATAATAAATCAACACGATTTTTATCTTTCATAAGCACCACCTACTTCCTAGCAACCCCCCTATGTTTTGAAACATAAGAATAGTATTTCTAAAAAGTACTAGGTAACACCAATATTTGTCCTCCTAAGACTTTATTAAAACAGCTTTAATTATATTTGTAAATAGTTTGCGAATAAAAAATGAAAAAAACTGCTGTTTTTTGCCCAAATCTCTAGAGAATTGGAAACTCTATTTTACATGTTGATAACTCTTTATTTATCAACATTTTTTTAAATAATGAATAAATAATATAATTAGCTAACATTATAAATTAGGTGGAATATGAAAAAAATTATAATTATATTATTTATAATAATGGCTGTAAGTGTTAGTGTTAATGAAAAAGAGAAAATTTTAATTCCGGATAATGCCATAAGATTTAGAATTATTGCTAATAGTAATAGTGTGCAAGACCAAAAAGTAAAAATAGAAATTAAAGATAAAGTAGAAAATGAATTATACAACATAATAGGTAATGTAGATAATATAGAAGATGCACGAGTAAAGATTAAAAATAACTTGGATAAAATTGATAATATTTTAAAAGATTATGATGTGCTATATGATATAAGTTATGGAAATAATTATTTTCCAAGAAAAGTCTATAATGGAATAGAATATGCCGCGGGTAATTATGAGAGCTTAGTTATTACTCTTGGTAAAGGTTTAGGCAATAATTGGTGGTGTGTTTTATTTCCTCCATTATGTTTATTAGATGAACAAAAAGATTTAGATAATGTAGAATATGAATTTTATGTTAAGAAATTAATTAATAATTTGCAAGAAAAATAATATATTTAAGTAGGGTGATATTGTGTCCATCTTACTTTCTTTATTTTTAATTGGGATATCATTATCTATGGATACATTTTCGGTATGTTTAAGTATTGGCGCCTTTAATATAAATAAAAAGAGAATTATATCTTTTACTTTATTAGTGGGTATTTTACATTTTATTATGCCTTTGATTGGTTTATTGTTAGGAAAAAGAATTGTCAATATTTTAAGTATTAATGCTAATTTATTATTGGGGATTATTTTGTTATTTATTGCTGTACAAATGATTTTAGAATTAGTTAAAAAAGAGGAAAAAGAATTCAATTTTAATTTATTAAATATGCTGTTAATCGGAATATCAGTTAGTTTAGATAGTTTTTCAGTAGGATTAGGACTTTACGCGATAACAGATAATATTATACTATCTAGTTTTATTTTTAGTATATGTGCAGCATCTTTTACTTATGGAGGATTATTATTAGGTAAATATTCATCTTCTAAATTAGGAATATATGGAAATATTTTAGGGATAGCTTTATTAATTATATTAGGTATTATGCATTTATTTAAATAATGTTGAATAAATTTTGCGATAACTTTACAAAATATTATTAGTAATAGAGAGATGATATTTTGAAAGAAAAATTAAATAATATTAAAGAAAAAATTTATAATGCCTTTGATGATTATGTAGAAGATGCTAAAACATTCTGGCTTTTATTAAAAGATAGAGTTAATAAAGATTTTAATAATCCAAGAATGCAAAAGAAATATGTAACTTTAGCGGCCGTTTTATTAGCGGTAACAATCTTAATTGCTAATATACTTACTTCTTTTTCATATTATTATGAAGAAAGTGATAAGGTTAATATTATTGATACTTCCGTGGGAGATTTATACATTAATGATTATGATTATACTTTATTAGTTTTTTTAGAAACGCAAGCTAATACGGGAATATATGAACTTTCGCCAGAAATTCCTAAAACCGGATATACATATAACGGATATAAATGTTTAAATGATGCAACCCTTTTGTATAATGATGGGGAAAAAAGTACGACGACAACCTTAGATACTAAAGATGTTTGTTCTGTTTATTTTAATATAGCGAGGTAACTATGTATATAAAGAAACAAGTATTTTTAATTATAAATATTATATTATTTATTATTGAAACAATTTTAATATATTTTATGATTTATTCTTTTTTAACTAAGGATTTAATTGGTCCTAGTGCAATACCGGCATATAAATACTGGCAAAATAAAACGAGTAATATTATTGAAAGATGAAGATAGATTTTCATCTTTTTCTTTGGCACTCATTATAATTGCCTTTAATGGATTTACTTGACAAAGTTAGTCCTATAAAGTATGATTATCTTAGAAAAGGCAATAATTAAAAATTAAGATAGACTTATTTGGGTGCTTTTTAAATTAGCACAATTATTCATTTAAAACATAAATAATAGTAGATAGTATTATCTTAATTTGTAAGGAAGGTATGTATGGAAAAAATAGTTATTGAGGGGTGCCATTCTTTGAGTGGAACAATCTCAATTGGGGGTGCCAAGAATAGTGCGGTTGCTTTAATTCCCGCGGCATTACTTGCCGATGGAGAATGTCTTATAGATAATGTACCCAATATTACAGATAGAGATGCTTTATTTGATATTGTTAAACATTTAAATGGCGATATAGTACAAAATGGCAAAGAAATAAAAATTAATTCCCAAAATTTAAATAATATTTTAATTTCCGAAGAATTAAGTGTACGTTTAAGGGCGTCATATTATTTTATGGGTGTTTTATTAGGAAAATATAAACATGTGGAGATGTATTTCCCTGGGGGGTGTAATATTGGTTCTAGACCCATTGATTTGCATTTAAAAGGATTTGAAGCTTTAGGCGCTAAGGTAACTAAAAAAGGTCATAAATATATTTTAGATGCTAAAGATTTACATGGAGCAGATATAACTTTAGATTTTGCCAGTGTGGGGGCGACAATTAATATTATGTTTGCAGCATCTTTAGCGAAAGGGACAACCACCATTCATAATGCTGCTAAAGAAGTAGAAATTATTAATATTATGGATTTCTTAAATAATATGGGTGCTAAAATTACCGGAGCTGGAACAGATACTATAGTGATTTGTGGAGTAGAAAAATTACATGGAGCTAATATTAAAGTTATTCCTGACCGGATTGAAGCCGGTACTTATATTTTAGTGGGTGCTTTACTAGGTGATAACTTAAAAGTTGAAGGAATTATTAAAGAACATAATGAAGCTTTATTTGCTAAATTAAAACAAATGGGAGTTAACTATAAATTTGTTGATGATGGTGTTATTTTAAATAAAGTGGAGAAATTGAAACCGGTTGATGTTAAAACTTTAGTTTATCCTGGTTTTCCGACGGATTTAGGCCAACCAATGAGTGTTTTATTAACCCAAGCGGAAGGGGTTTCCAAAATGGAAGAAACCATTTGGGAAAACAGGGTTGGACATTATCCTTATTTGATTAAAATGGGAGCGAAAATAGAAGTTGAAGGAGTAAAAGCTACCATTTATGGAAAAAGCCCTTTAAAAGGAACTGAAATTCATGCGACTGATTTAAGAGCTGGTGCGGCCCTTATTTTAGCAGGTTTGATTGCGGAGGGTACAACTACCATCTATGATATTGATTATATACTAAGAGGGTATGAGAATATCATTCATAAATTAAGTAATGTTGGTGCTAAAATTAAAATTGAAAAAATATAATGTAGTAAATCTACATTATTTTTTTTAGGTGATAATTTTGAGAAGAAAATATCAATTATTATTAATTATTTTAACGAGTGTAATTATTGCTTATTTTATCTTTATTTCTAATCGGGAAAGTAAAATAAATATAGTAGCCTTAGGTGATGGGATAGCTAGTGGTGAAACATCTTATAATATAGATGGGATAAGTTATAATGATTATTTAAAAGAATATTTTGAAAGTAAGAGATTGCTTAAAAATTATAATAATTCTTATGCTTATGAAAATTATAAAATAGAAAATATTATAAATGATTTAAATAATAATGAAAAAAATCCTCAAGATGATTTAAATATCAAACAGTTAGTTCATCAAGCTGACATAGTTACAGTAGCTTTTGGCGAAGAAGAATTAGTTAAAATGGCCCTTACTAATGATTTAAATGAAGATGCTATAAAAAAATTTTTAAGTGATTATGAAAAATTAATTTATATGTTAAAAGATATAACTGAAGGAAAAATAATAATAATTGGATTTTATGAAAACGTGTTTTTGAACGCGAGTAATGTTATTATTTTAAATTCAGAAATTGCTAATATAGCTATAAAATATGATGCAATATTTATTAATATTAGTGATTTAGTATTGAATAGAGATTATTATGTTGATAAGAAAAGTTATTATTTTAATTATAAAGCGCATGAAATTATATCGGATATGATAATTAATTCTCTTTAGCTTGTTTTTTATGGGTAATTTATGTTATTATTTTTTACACGGAGGATTTTATGATAGATAAAAATAAAAAATTAATTGCAACTTTAATAAGTGTAGCACTTCTAACAGGTATTTATTATGGTATTAAACAAGAAGATAGGTTAGGGGTTACCCCTTATGAAGAAAAATTTGGGAAAATGGAAGAAGACTTGGAGAAAGATAAGAAAGGCTTTGGAAGAGTAAGAAGGTAATTTGCCCCTTGCAGTATTTTAAATATATGATATAATACTTAAGAACGAAAAAAGTTTCTATACTAATAAATAGTATGGCGGAAGGAGATGCGTTATGAAAGCTAATATTCATCCAGATGTTAAAGACGCTGTGGTAAAATGTGCTTGTGGAGCAACATTTAAAACGAAATCAGTTAAGGAAGAGATTCATGTTGAAGTTTGTAGTGAATGTCATCCATTCTATACTGGTGCTCAAGGTAGAACAGCTAAAACTGGTAACATTGAAAAGTTTAATAAAAAATATGGTTTTGCTAAAGAAGAAAATTAATGAATTCTTCTTTTTTTATGTTATACTTTTAGTAGGAGAGTGAGATATGACAATATATATAGGGGCAGACCATCGTGGGTTGGAGGCAAAAAAAAGTATAATGGATTACTTAAAGGAAAAGAATATCAATGTTGTAGATGCTGGACTACCTAATAATGACCTAGATGATTATCCGGACTTTGCTTTTAAAGTAGGAAAGTTAGTAAGTAAGACCCAAGATTCTTTAGGTATTTTAATTTGTGGTAATGGTGTTGGTATGTGTATCGCCGCCAATAAAGTTAAAGGTGTTCGTTGTGTCAGGGCAGTAGATAAAGATGATGCTTATAAAGGGAAAAATCATAATGGAGCTAATGTTATAGCTTTAGGAGCTAATTTAGATATAAATATTCTTAAAGAAATCATTGATACTTTTATCTTAACAGCTCCGGCTAAAGAAGAAAGGCATTTAAAGAGAATTAATAAAATCATAAATTATGAAAATGGAGAATATAATGAATTATAAAATATATTTATATGCTATATTTTTATTTTTAAGTATATTTACATTGTCAGGAATTAATTTTGAAAAGATAATGAAAAAGAATAAAGTTATTGAGGCCAGATTATTAATTATGGTTTTAAGTTTTGCTCTATCGTATATGTTAACCAATTTTGTTTATGATTTTTTAAACTTTTAAAGGAGAATAAATGAATAATAAAATACTGTTATTAATTGTTGTATTATTAACTGGAGTATTTTTAGTAGTAAGTAGTAAATATCATACTACTTTTTTTATGGTGGATGATAAAAGTCAAAATATTACAATTAAAGATAAAGAAAGTAATACTTTGGAAAATATTGATTTAGAAGATTATGTTATTGGTGTTGTTGCCGCGGAAATGCCCGCCTCTTTTGAAATAGAGGCATTAAAAGCTCAAGCTATTGCCGCTCGAACTTATGCCGTATACAAAATGAATAATAGTAACCAAGATTATGATGTGGTAACAGATGTTTCTAATCAAAGTTATATTACGGTAGAAAAGATGAAAGAAAAGTGGGGAAATGATTTTTCGAAATATTATGCCAAAGTAAAAGATGCCGTGAATGAAACAAGGAATAAAATTTTAACTTATAATGGTGAAGTAATTGAGGCTTTCTACTTTGCTATGAGTAATGGATATACTGAAGATGCTTCATTAGTTTTTAGTGAAGATAAAGAATATTTACAAAGTGTGGCATCTGTATATGACAATGCTAATTTAAAAAATTTTTTAGTTACTAAGAGTATATCAAAACAAGAATTTTGTCAAAGTTTAAAGATAACTTGTAATAATATTAATATTCAAAATATAAAAAGAAGTAACAGCAATAGGGTAAATGAAATAACTATTAATAATCAAGTATTTAAAGGAACGGAAGTAAGAAAAGCTCTTGCTCTAAGGTCGACTGATTTTACTATAAATGTCAACAATCAAGATATAGAAATAACCACGAAAGGATATGGCCATGGAGTAGGTATGAGTCAATATGGGGCTAATGGGATGGCTAAGGAAGGTAAAAACTATGAAGAAATACTAACTTATTATTACAAAAATGTTAAATTAAGTTCTATTTAAGTATAAAGAATTATTTTTCGTTCATACTTAAAGTAGGACGGTGAATAATTTGAAGAAAAGAAAACTTAGAGGTTATGTGTTACCCACATTATATTGTTTAACTACCATTGCAGTTTTTGCTTTAGTATTATTTTTAGGAAGGAATGTCAATTTAGTTGATAAAGATTATAACTATTCTTCCGATATATTAGATGATGATAATGTAACATCTGTAGTTGTGGAAGATAAAGTGGTATCTAATACTATTGCTAGTCCCATTGATGTGGGAACAGCCCAAATAGCTACCCATTTTTATAGTAAAGATGATGAAGCCTTAAGACAACAAGAAAGTTTAATTTATTATGAAAATACTTACTTACCTAATACGGGGTTAATGTATGCCAGTGATAATGAATTTGAAGTTAAAGCAGTCTTTGATGGTAAAGTTATTGATATTCTAGATGATGAGTTTTTTGGTAAGTGCTTAGTCATTGAACATTCTAGTAATTTAAGAACTTACTATTATGGGTTAAATGATATTGATGTTAATAAAGGCGATGCTGTTTCTAATGGCCAATATTTAGGGGTAAGCAATAACAATGAAATCATGAATAGTAAAAAAACATTCCTCTTAGAAGTGTACTACAATAATGAACTATTAAATCCAGAAGAATTTATTGGTACTAAAATAACAGATTATAAATAATTAATCCTTGGGGATTAATTTTTTTAAAAGAAGGTTAAGATATGGAAGATTATTTATACTTAGATGATTTTATTAACTTGTATAGTAAAAAATATAATAAAATCATTGTTATAAGTCCTTATAAAGAAACATTAAAATATGGAAGAATTATTAATAAAGATAAATTTATTAAGAAAATGACTAAAGTTATTGAGGAATATCATCTTAATAAGAATATATTTAATAATAGTATTAAAGTTATAATTAATAAAAATATTAGTATTCTCGATAAACAAAATATCAAAGAAGCTTTAGAAATTCTTAATTATAAAAAAGTTAAATTTGTGCAAGAAATATTATATTTAAATATGGATAAAAAGAAGTTATATATTAATTATAACCAAACTTATTTTTATCTTTATTATATAAATGCCACGGGTAATGTAGAAATCATAAATTATGATAACAATAAAGTAAATAAAAGAATTATAATTAATATTTTAAATTTAATAAATAAAAATAAAATATTTATATATGGAAAATGTGCTTTAGAATTAGTTGATATGTTACATAAACATTGTGATAATTATTATTATTTTGAAGAATATGATAATTTATTATTAAATTTAATAAAAAAAGATGTCAATTATTTAAAATAGGGCTTTTCATAATAAGTATTTTTTGATATTATTAAAAAGTCGTGTGCACCTTTTGTCGAATTTTGGATGACGAATTATGTTGCAGAATGGAAATGTTTTATGACATAATAAGAGCATGAAGAAAAGAGGTGGGATGTATGCACGGCAAGGTAAAGTGGTTCAATAACGAAAAAGGTTATGGCTTTATCGAATACGAAGATTTAGAAGATATTTTTGTTCATTATTCGGCAATTGTTAAAGACGGCTATAAAACTCTAAACGAAGGTGCACTTGTAAACTTTAAATTAGTGGAAACATCTAAGGGATTGCAAGCTGTGGATGTTGTAGAAGAACAAAAAATACTTTCTAAATAATTATTTTAAAAATAATTTTTAGTAGTACAGTTGTGTATGTCTTATATCAGAAACTAGTAGGAACAATCCTACTTTTTTTGTTTTTTATATAGACTTTATGAATTTAATTTGATACACTTTAATTAGGAGAGTGATAGAATGAAATTTACTATTAGAGGGGATAAATTAGTTGTTACTAATGCCATTAAAGAGTATATTGAAGAAAAGCTAGGCAAACTTGATAAATATTATAATGACGCTAGCAATATTGATTGCAAAGTAGTTATTAGAAGTAAAAATAATTTACAAACGATTGAAGTTACGATTCCTTTAAATAAATTTATTTTAAGAGTTGAGGTTTCTGATAAAGATTTATATGCTGCGATAGATTTAGCTGTCGATAAATTAGAAGGACAAATAAGAAAGAATAAAACTAAATTAGAAAAAAGATATATTGAAGAATTACCTGAAATGAATTTTGATTATCCTGAAGAAGATGAAGAAGAAGAGGTAAAAATAGTTAAGAGAAAAGATATTGATAGTAAACCAATGGATGAAGAAGAAGCTATTTTACAAATGAATTTATTAAATCATGATTTCTTTGTCTTTAAAAATACCACTGAAGAATGTGTGTCTGTATTATATCGTAGGAAAGACGGTAAATTTGGTATTATTAATGTTAAATAGTTAAAAAGTTTGAATTAAATTGCTCATATGAGCAATTTTTTTTGAATATTTTGTGAAAAACTTTGCGATTATAAACGCGTGTGTTATAATTAATAATGAGGTGTTATTATGGGACTATTTAAGAAACTACTTAATAGTGAGTATAAAGAATTAAAAAGATTTGAAGGCTTAGCCGAAAAAATTGTGGCTCTCGATGAAGAGATGAGCAAATTAAAAGATGAAGATTTTAAAAAGAAAACGGAAGAGTTTAAAGAAAGATTAAAAAATAACGAAACTCTAGATGATATTTTAGTTGAGGCTTTTGCTTTAGCTAGAGAAGCAGCTTATAGAACAATTGGCGAAAAGGCTTATTTTGTTCAACTTGTGGGTGGTCTTGCTATTCATTATGGTAATATTGCGGAGATGAAAACAGGTGAAGGTAAAACTTTAACTACGATTTTCCCAGCTTATGTTAATGCACTTACGGGAGAAGGCGTACATGTTGTAACAACAAATGAATACTTATCAAGCCGTAATGCCGAATGGATGGGCCCCGTTTATGATTTACTAGGTGTTTCTGTTGGGGTTAATTTAAGAGAAATGTCCCCAAAGGAAAAACAAGAAGCTTATAATAAAGATATCTTATATTCTACCAACAATGAAATTGGCTTTGATTACTTAAGAGATAATATGGTTGTAAGATTAGAAGATAAAGTACAACGAAAACTTAATTTTTGTATTATCGATGAAGTTGACTCTATTTTAATTGATGAAGCAAGAACTCCTTTAATAATAAGTGGAGGAGCTTTTAATGCGAAAAATTTATATGTTGATGCGGATAGAGCCGTTAAAACTTTAAAAGATGTTGAAGATTATGACATTGATGTTAAAACCAAAAATGTTTCTTTAACCGAAGAAGGAAGTAAAAAAATTGAAAAATATTTTAATTTAAAGAATTTATATGATTTAGATAATACAGCTTTAGTTCATCATTTAAATCAAGCTTTGAAAGCTAATTATGGTTTTAAAAAAGATGTTGATTATGTTGTTCAAGATGATGAAGTTATAATTGTGGACCCTTTTACGGGGCGTCTTATGCATGGTCGTCAATTTAGCGAAGGCTTACATCAAGCAATTGAAGCTAAAGAAGGCGTTACTATTAATACAGAAACTCAAACCCTAGCTACAATTACATTCCAAAATTTATTTAGAATGTATAAAAAGTTAGCGGGTATGACAGGTACCGCGAAAACAGAAGAAGAGGAATTTACAAATATTTATAATATGTATGTTATCGAAATTCCGACGAATAAAGAAGTTATTAGAGAAGACTATGCTGATTTAGTTTATGCCACAAGTAAAGGCAAATATAATGCCATTATTAATTATGTTAAGGAAATACATAAGACAGGCGAACCAATTCTAATTGGTACTATTTCAGTAGAAGCTAATGAATATTTAAGTAGCTTACTTAAAAAGGCTGGTTTAAAACATGAAGTATTAAATGCGAAAAATCATGAAAGAGAAGCTGAGATTATTGCTAAGGCTGGCGAAGTTGGTGCTATTACTTTAGCTACAAATATGGCTGGGCGTGGAACCGACATTAAATTAGGAGAAGGCGTTAAAGAGCTTGGTGGTCTTTGTGTTATAGGTACCGAAAGGCATGAATCAAGGCGTATTGATAATCAGTTACGTGGTCGGGCTGGTCGTCAAGGAGACCCTGGTAAAAGTCAATTCTTTGTTTCCTTTGAAGATGATTTAATGCGTCGTTTTGGGACAGAAAGCATTCGTAATATGTTAACAAGATTAGGCATCGACGAAACTCAAGCTATTCGTTCTAAAGCCTTAACAAAGAGTATTGAAACAGCTCAAAAGAAAGTTGAGGGTAACAATTACGACATCAGAAAAACATTACTTGATTATGATAATGTTTTAAATGAACAAAGAGAGATTATTTATAATAGAAGGAATGAAATACTAGAAAGTGAAAGTATTCACGAGAATGTTTTAGAAGTATTTAAAAATACCATTACTAACTTAATTGAGAGCCATTATTCTAAAGATGGTAGTTTAAGTGAAGATGATAAAAAAGAAATTGTCGAATATATTAATGCCAACTATTTAAAAAATAATGCTTTAAAATTAGATGATGTTAAAGATTTAAAAGATAGTGAATTAAGTGATTATGTTTATGATTTAATTACAAAAGATTATGAAAAGAAAATGATTGATTCACCTGTTATGAATGAATTTGAAAAAGCGATATCTTTAAGAATAATTGATTCTAATTGGGTGGAACATATGAGTGCCATGGAACATTTAAAAGAAGGAATTGGTTTAAGAGGTTATACCCAAACTAATCCAGTTCAAGCTTATACCATGGAAGGCTATGAAATGTTTGATAATCTATTAATTAAAATAGAAGATTTAACGGCACAATTCTTACTTAAAGCCGAAGTAAGACAAAATACGGAAAGAAAACAAACTTTAAAAGGCGTTGCTAATGATGGTAAAGAACAAGTAAAAAGTAGTCCTAAAAGAGTAAATAAAGTTGGTAGGAATGACCCTTGTCCTTGTGGTAGTGGCAAAAAATATAAAAATTGTTGTGGAAAATGAGATAAATAAAGGATGTCACAATATTATAAATAGTTGACATCTTTTAAATTTACGAGGAGGTTTATAAATGAAGAACGAGGATGACTCTAATAATATAATTATTTATCAATCTGATGATGGAGAAACTAAAATTAATGTAAAATTGGAAAATGAAACTGTTTGGTTATCTCAACAACAAATGGCTTTGCTTTTTAAAACTTCAAGAACAAATATTGTTGAACATATAAATAATATATATTTAGAGGGGGAATTAGATAAAGTTTCAACATGTCAGAATTTCCGACAAGTTCGAAAAGAGGGAAATAGAGAGGTATCACGAGAAATTCCGTTTTATAATTTAGATATGATAATTTCTTTAGGATATCGTATTAAATCTAAAATAGCTACTAATTTTAGAAAATGGGCTACCGAAAGATTAAAAGAATATATGATTAAAGGGTTTACCTTAGATGATGAACGCCTTAAAGGCAATGCTGGTGGCAATTACTGGAAGGAATTACTAGCTAGAATAAAGGATATCAGGTCTTCAGAAAAAGTTCTCTATCGCCAAGTTTTAGATTTATATGCCACGGCGGTTGATTATAATCCGAAGGATGAAAAGTCTATTGAGTTTTTTAAAATTGTGCAAAATAAACTTCATTATGCTACCCATGGCCATACTGCTTCAGAAGTAATCTATGAAAGAGCCGATGCGGAAAAACCATTTATGGGACTTACAACTTTTAGTGGTGATATTCCAGTTATGCGTGATGTAGTCATTGCTAAAAATTATTTAACAGAAGAAGAATTAAAAATTTTAAATAATTTAGTATCAGGATACTTTGATTTTGCTGAAATTCAAGCAATTAGGCATAAACAAATGTATATGGAAGATTATATAAGAGAACTTGATTCCATTTTGGCTACTACAGGAGGAAAGACATTAATTGGTGCAGGTTCTATAGGTCATGATGAGGCAATAAAAAAAGCAAAAAGTGAATATAGAAAATATCAAGTAAAAGAAATTAGTCCTGTGGAAAAAGCATATTTAGAAACATTAAAAGACATTAGTAAGAAGATTGATGATAAAAAGAGTTAACAAAATAATTTTGAAAATTGAAATGAGCAAACTCTATGTGAGATTTGCGTTTTTTCTGATACAAGATTTAAATAAGCAAAAAGTAATTTGTATGAGTAAGGTTATCAAGTATGTGAAATAAGTTTTCTAAGGTTAATTTCCCTCCATAAGTATAATTTATCACAGCATATATGCATTGGCTATAAGATATAATTATAAAGAATTTTAACATATATTTTAAATATGTTAAAAAAATATCAAAAATTTAACACATTTCTTGTATGTGTTGAAAAAATATTGTAATATTATATACGAGGAGATGATAATATGAAGTTATTACCATTTAATGATTTTGATTTAAAAACGCCAAGAATTCTTGAAGCATTAAATGAAGCTTCTAGATCACTTGCAGAACTAAAAGGATTTGCTAATTCAATTCCTAATCAACATATTTTAATAAATGCTATTACTATAAACGAAGCTAAAGATAGTAGTGAAATTGAAAATATAGTTACTACTCATGATAGTATTTATAAAGTTTTAACAGAAAGTGGATTTAAAGATGAATCCGCTAAAGAAGTTGTTGATTATAGAAGTGCTATTTGGCGTGGATATGAAATTATAAAAGAAAAAGGATTTATTTCAACAAATGTTTTAGTAGAACTTCAAGGAATGATTGAACATAATAAAGCTGGTATAAGAAAAAATCCTGGAACTAAATTAGTTAATAGTAAAACTGGAGAAGTAATTTATACTCCCCCACAAGAAGAAAAAGAAATTAAAGATTTATTAAAAAATCTTGAACATTATATTAATGAAACTGACGATGAAGTTGATCCATTAATTAGAATGGCTTTAATTCATTATCAATTTGAATCTATTCACCCATTTTATGATGGAAATGGAAGAACTGGAAGAATATTAAATGTTTTATATTTAGTATTAAATAATCTTTTAGATAGTCCTATTTTATATTTAAGTAATTACATTAATAAGAATAAAGATCAATATTATAAATTATTTACCGATTTTAGAGAAAATAATAATTATGAAGATTGGATTATTTATATATTAAAAGGAATTAAAGAAACATCTAAAAATACTATAGAATTAATTAAACTAATTCAAGGAGAGATGAAATCTTATAAAGAAGAATTTATGACTAAATTACCTAAAATAT
The DNA here is from genome assembly GCA_947626125.1 of uncultured Bacilli bacterium. Classification (GTDB taxonomy): domain Bacteria; phylum Bacillota_I; class Bacilli_A; order RF39; family UBA660; genus SIG200. The sequence continues at coordinate 2,666 of CANQRA010000022.1, read as the reverse complement.
ATTCTGATGAATTATTAGATTCTATATTCTTTGAAGTATATACTAGAATCAATTATATTGAAGATAGATGTGGAGTTACAAGACAAACTGCAGCTACATATTTAAATAGCTTGGTTGATGCTGGACTTTTAGAATTTGAAAAAGTAGGTAGGGAAAGTATTTATAAGAATACTAGATTAATTGATTTATTAAGTAATTTCTAAAATCTATTATATTGTAGGTCATAATTTTATTAAAAAATTAATTTTATAAGAATAATGAATTTCATTTGCAGATTGGTTGCAAAAAAATATATTGTTTGTTAGACTATTAGTTGATAAGAGTTTTCTATAAGGAGGTTTTAGAATGGAATGGAGTAGTTTAATTACAAAATATATAGCGGAAAAGACAAGACAAGGGTATGAAGCAAGTTGTACTCCTGACGAAATAATTGACTTTTTAGATTTCATAAGCTATTTTGTAACAGTAAATAATCCAAATGTTAATTATGAGGAGGTTTTGAATAATTATCTTAATGGTTCTGAAAGCAAAAGTAGAGAATGGAATATGAGAATGGAAGAGTTTCAATACTTTTCAACTGTTGAACAATTGGAATCTGGTTTAATTGTTCCAACTTATAAATTAACTTCTGATGTTCCAAAATACGGCTTTTTTGATGCTGAAGAAAAAGCCTATTATGAAAAGTTTAATAGTTATTTAACACAATATATGGAAAAGCATTGTTCTAAAAGAGAAATCACCACAAGTGAATCACTAGATAATGATACAATACAATTTGGTGAGAGAGCTGCGGCAACTTTGTTAATGCATATATGGAATGACAAAAAGAGTCGTTATCAAAGTAGTGGCAACTGGCCTTGCCAATGTAATGATATTAAAAAGTATTTGTTAGATATGGATTTAGCGAGTATTATTGAACTTCCTCCTATCAGGGATGAATTAATAGAGTTCTACTTTACGGTGTCTGAAAGAATTATGGAACTTGCTCAAAATGATTTTAATTTTAGAATGACTAATTTTGAAGAAGAAGTTTTAGCAAAATCTAATTTTAATTTAGTGATGGAAGGGTTTCCTTATTATTGGACGGTCAATAAAGGACAAGAAGGAATTGTAATAGAGCGAAGCAAAAATGAATTCCAAACTGTTGGAAATATTTATAAGGGTATTGTAAAAAAAGATAAGTTAGATAATCCAAAAGTATTAACATTAATAAGAGATTTAAAACAAATAAGAAAAAAATAGTACAGTCATTTGTTGTTAACATATTAAATTGAAAAAAGATGTAATAACAACTGAAATTGTTGTAAAAGAAAACAAAATTGGAATAATGTGAGTTGGGAGTGTCGATTATAAGGAAAAAGAAAGAAAAGACTATATAATTCAAAACCGGATGAGAACAACCAACACAATTTTTTTAGGAACTTGGGAATATTTAAATAACCCAATTTTAATTCCGTGGAATTTGACGGGTTTAAAAATGAGTCGAGAAATATCGCTTTTGTTTGAAAATAATTAAAACTGTTCTTTTTAACATACATATATGACATAATTGTATGTAGAAGGTAACTAAAATAAGTAAATAATGAAATTATTACAATAAAAGTAGTAGCAAATATAAATAGAATTAAAATTTGTATGAGGATGATATATTATGGAATTATCTGATAAAGTGAATAAAAGCAGTAAAGCTGAGAACCAATATTTAAACCAAGTAAGAAATGCTCATGTATGTTGTTCACATAATAGAGATACATTGCAAAAAGTAGACAAATGCGGGTGTTTTTATTGTTTAAAAATATTTAATCCTCAATTAATTACTGATTGGTGCGATGACAATACAACAGCCATGTGTCCTTTCTGTGGAATTGATTCAATAATTTATGAAAATAAATTGTATCCTCTAAATAAAGAATTTTTAGAAGCAATGAAAAAGGAATGGTTTTGAAGTGAACCTTTGGTATGTTTAAATAATAATGTTTAAATGTTATAGTTCTTCTTGAAAGGAGCAAAAATATGGATCAAGAAAAAATTGGTAAGTTTATTGCAAAACAAAGAAAAATTAAAAATTTAACACAAGAAGAACTAGCGGAAAAATTAGGTATCACTAAAAATGCTGTTAGTAAGTGGGAACGAGGATTATGTTTAATGGATATGTCTTTACTTAAACCACTTAGTGAAATATTAGAGGTAAGTATAAATGAAATACTTGCTGGAGAAAAAATAGAAGATAAAGATGTTGAAAAAAAGAGTGAAGAAAATATTATCAAATTAACAGAATTAGTAAATTTAAAATCGATGAAATATGGTATTATTGGCATGACTTTATTTTCTATAATTTTAATGTTAATTTCATTTTTTAAAAATATCCCTATGGCCAATATTGTTAGTTTATTATGTGCTTATGACTGTGTTTCTTTTTTAGGCCGTTATAAAATTAAAAAAGATAAAACAGATTTAGTTACGGGATTGCTATTCTTTATGGCTGTTGTTTTAAATACTGTTGCGTTTATAATGTCATAATCAAAAAGCTAAAAAATTACTATAATGGTCAAATTAATTGCTACACATTATAAGTAATAGTATAATAAATGGATTTATGTCAAGTTTTTAGACACAATTTTATGGACATCGCGTATTTAAAATTATTCCAATTTCCTTCTTGACAA
>CANQRA010000021.1 GCA_947626125.1 uncultured Bacilli bacterium | reverse complement strand
GTGTTACCGATATAGTTATCATTATTGTGGCCGCGGATGATGGGGTTATGCCACAAACTAAGGAAGCCATTGACCATGCTAAAAATGCCAATGTTCCAATTATTGTGGCTGTGAATAAAATAGATAAACCAGATGCTGACCCAAAGAAAATATTAACAGAAATGGCCGAATATGGAATTACGCCAGAAGAATGGGGTGGCGATGTACCATTTATTAATATTTCCGCCAAAACGGGTGATGGGGTGCCTTTATTATTAGAGACAATTGAAACGATTGCCGAGATTAATAATTATAAAGCTAATCCTAATCGTTACGCTAGTGGTGTGGTTATTGAATCGGCTCTTGATAAAAATATCGGGGGAATTGCTTCCTTTATTATTCAAAATGGTACCCTTAGAATTGGTGATCCTATTGTAGTTGGGGAGTATTTTGGTAAAGTAAGAACAATGAAGAATGATTTAGGAGAACCGATTGCTTATGCGACACCATCAATGCCGGTAGAAGTAACTGGTATATCTGAAAATCCTTCAGCTGGCGATAAATTTATGGCTTTTGAAACCGAAAGTAAAGCGAAAGAAATAGCAAATAAAAGAAAAAATCTTGCCTCTTCTAAGTATGCTAGTGATATTGTCTCTTTTGATGAATTATTTAAACAAATTGAAAAAGGTAATAAAGAGATTAATATCTTATTAAAAGCTGATGTTAGGGGCAGTGAAGAAGCGGTTAAAAATGCTTTACAAAAAATTAGTGTTGGTGATGTTTCCGTTAAAGTTATTCGAAGTGGCATAGGAACAATTACAGAAAGTGATGTTGTTCTAGCTAATGCTTCTAATGCCATAATTATTGGCTTTAATGTGGTGCCAAGTAATGTTACAAAGGAAATAGCAAAAGAATATAATGTTGATATTAAGTTATATACAATTATTTATAAACTAGTAGAAGAGATGGAACTAGCCATGAAAGGAATGCTTGACCCTGAATTTGAAGAAAAAATATTAGGTACCGCCGAGATTAGAAAAATCTTTAAATTCTCTAAAATTGGCAATATTGCTGGTTGTTATGTAACGGATGGCATTATTAAAAATGGCAGTAGTGTCCGGGTTATACGCGATGGCATTGTCTTATGTGAAGATAAGATTTCTTCTTTACAAAGAGGTAAAGAAAGCGTTAAAGAGATGAAAAAAGGTTTTGAATGTGGTCTTACATTAGAAGCTTATAATGATATTAAAGAAGGCGATATTTTAGAAGCATTTGAACTTGTGGAGGTTAAAGATGAATAGCCATAAAATTGAAAGAATAGCTAGTGATATCTTTAAATACTTAGGTAATATTATTTTAACGGAAACAAGAGATGATATTTTAAAAACCATCACTTTAACGGGTATTAAATTAAGTAACGACTTGAGTTATGCTAAAGTTTATTTTACCAGTATAAGTGATTTATCGCATAAAGATATAGAAAAAGAGGTTAATGAAGCAGCTCCTTATTTAAGAGGATGTCTAGCAAAAGTAATAGAAATAAAAAATATTCCGGAACTTAAATTTGTTTATGATAATTCCATTGAATATGCAAATAAAATAGAAAAAATTATGGATGAAATAAATAATAACTAGGAGGAATTCATGGATAACAATTTAGAAATAGTAGTAAATCAGGATGGCTTTTTAACAGAAAAAGAATTTGCTATGTTACAAAAAAAGTATTATGAATTATTTTTAAGATTGTATGGTAAAAATTTAGCTGATACATTCATTAGTTTATTGCCTATTCAAGATAAAAGCAAATTATCTGCATTTTGGTTAAAGTTTTCCAAAAATAATTATCGAGCAACGATGGCTTTAGAACAAATAAAGAATATGGTACCCAAAGATAAGTTATCATTATTAATGGCTTATCAAAGACATAATTTAGTTGCCGCGGCAAGGTTAAGAAATTTAAATGTTAAAGAAGCTAGTATTCCAGATGCCGTCTTCTTAGACGAAAATAGTAAGAAGGAACTTTGGCCATCAATTCTTGTGTATGCCGAGAATCATTGTGCTACCCTAGGTTATGAGAGACTTTATGTGGAAATTCCTTTTCAAGATTATACAATGCTTTGTGGTTGCCTTGATGAGGGATATCAAGAAGATAGGGAAGACGTTGTGAAAAATTTAGAAGCGAAAACTATTCTTCTTAATAAGAAATTGGTCAGAAAATGAAAGATGCTATAAATGCGGCCATAGTAATTAATAAAGAGGCGGGATATACCAGTAGAGATGTAGTTAATAGACTAAATAAAATATTAAATACTAAAGCTATTGGTCATACAGGAACTCTTGACCCTCTTGCCGAAGGGGTTTTAGTTTGTCTAATAAATAAGTATACAAAATTAGTGCCTTTAATAACGAATGAAGAAAAAGAGTATGTGGCTGAAATTAAATTAGGTATATTAACGGATACTTTAGATATAACCGGTAAAATCATTAAGAAAGAGGAAGTACCGAGACTAGATAAGAACCAAATTACAGAGGTTTTAAATTCTTTTTTAGGTAGCTATAAAGAAACAATTCCTCTTTATTCAGCCGTTCATATTGATGGAAAAAGGCTGTATGAATATGCTAGAGAAGGAAAAAGTGTTGTTTTACCGGAGAGAATGGTAGAAATAAAAGAAATTTCTCTTTTAGATTATCATGATGACATTATAAAAATTTGCACGGTTGTTAGCAAAGGCACTTATATTCGTAGTTTAATTCAAAGTATTTGCGAAAAACTTAATACAATTGGCGTTATGAATAAACTTACGCGAACAAGACAAGGAATTTTTAAAATTGAAGATAGTTTTACTTTAGAAGAAATTGCAAAAGGAGAGTATAAACCATTATTTTTAAAAGACCTTTTAACGGTTAAAACAGTGAAATTATCCCCAATGTTAGAAAAGAAAGTTATAAATGGTAATGTACTGGAATTAAATGAAGATGGATATATTCTTTTTATTCAAAGACAAAAAGATATTGCGTTATATCATTTTAAAGATAAAATAGGTAAATTAGTCATTCTTTTTTAATATATATTGAGGTCAATGCAAAAAGGCATGTATAAAAATTTAATTTTATATATAATTGTACTTAGGAGGTTAAATAAAATGAATACTACAGAATTAAATATAAGAAATTTTTTAAAGACTTTAACTGTTGAAGATGTTGCTGATTCGGTTATTTATTTGGAATTGATTTTGATAATGCTTCAATGGAATCTATAATGGGGGCTATAAATTCCCTTTATGAACATGTAAAAACTTTAAAATCAATCATTGATAGAAATTTTGAATCAATAAATGGAGAAAGATTACCGAAAGATTCTGTAACGCAGACGGTGATTATTCAAGATTGTAATAGAAAAGAATCTGCTTTAGCAAAGACTTTAAGTAATCAAGACGTTTACAATGCTTTTATGAATTATAAAAAATTTCAAGAAACACCATCAGAGCCAACAAGATAAACAAGAAATTAATATACTATTTTTACTACATTTTTTTAAAGGTTGTTGTTTACTTTTTGCTTATTTTATAATATAATTATAGTGAAGTTTTAACTTAGATTAAAAAGTTTTCCGATTTTAATCTCAGTTAAAACCGATTAATAGAAAGGAAAGAAGAAATATGGCTTTAAACAAAGAAGAAAAAGCAAAAATAATTAAAGAATTTGCTAAGAGTGAAAATGATTGTGGTTCTGCTGAAGTACAAATTGCTATTTTGACCAAAGAAATTAATGAACTTACAGCCCATATGCAAGAACATACACATGATTATCATTCTAAAAGAGGTCTTCTTATGAAAGTAGGAAGAAGAAAAAAATTACTTAACTATTTAAAAGATAATGATATTGTTAGTTATAGAGAAGTAATAAAAAAATTAGATTTAAGAAAATAAGGCACTTTTGTTTTAAGTGTCTTTTTCTTTAGAAAGAGGTTATATGAAGAAAGTTTATGAATTGGATTTTTACGGGCGAAAATTAGTTGTCGAACATGGAGAATTAGCTAAACAAGCTCATGGAAGTGTCTTAGTAAGATTTAATGATACAGTTATTTTAAGTACAGTAGTAGTATCAAAGACGGCAAATATTTTATCTGATTTTTTTCCATTAATGGTTTTGTATAATGAAAAACTATATTCTGTAGGAAAAATACCAGGAGGATTTATTAAAAGGGAAGGAAGACCTACCGATAATGCGACATTAGCGGCCAGAATGATTGATAGACCAATGCGACCATTATTCCCTGAAGATTTTCGTAATGAAGTGCAAATTGTTAATACGGTTTTAAGCGTTGACCAAGATAATTCTCCAGAACTTACAGCTTTATTTGGCTCTTCACTAGCAACATGTATTAGTAAGATTCCTTTTAATGGCCCTGTTGCGGCGGTTAAAGTAGGTAGAGTAAATGGCGAATTTGTCATCGACCCAACCGTAGAAGAATTAGAAGCATCTGATATTGATTTAACCGTTGCGGGTACTAAATACGCCATTAATATGGTGGAAGCTGGTGCTAAAGAAGTCAACGAAGATGATATGTTAGAGGCCTTATTATTTGGGCATGAAGCTATTAAAAAATTAGTGGCTTTTGAAGAAGAAATCATTGCTGACATTGGGGAAGAAAAAATGGATTATCCAAGGTTAGAAATTACGGATGATTTTAAAAATACCATTGATAATTTAATTAGAGAAAAATTAGATGCAGCTTTAAGAATTAAAGATAAAGCTACGATGTATGACACCATTGAAAATATTAAAAATGAATTATTAGAAAAATATAAACAAGAAAATGAAGATACTATGAAAGATGAGGAACTAAATGAATTACTTACTAAAGTAGCATTAGTCTTTGAAAGTGTTCAATATGATGTCTTTAGAAAAATTGTTGTTTTAGAAAATATCCGGATTGATGGAAGAGCCATGGATGAAATTAGACCGATAAGTGCTTCCATTGATTTATTACCAAGAACTCATGGTTCGGCTTTATTTACAAGAGGACAAACCCAAAGTTTATCAATTACTACTTTAGGGGCTTTAGGAGAAAGCCAAATGTTAGATGGTCTTTCGATTGAAGAAGAAAAAAGATTTATGCTTCATTATAACTTCCCTCAATTTAGTGTTGGTGAAACTGGCCGTTATGGTTCTCCAGGAAGAAGAGAAATTGGTCATGGAGCTTTAGGTGAAAGAGCTTTATTACAAGTTATTCCATCTGAAGAAGAATTTCCTTATACTATAAGAGTAGTATCTGAAATATTAGAAAGTAATGGTTCATCAAGTCAAGCTAGTATTTGTGCTGGTTGTTTAAGTTTAATGGCTGCTGGAGTACCAATTAAAGCTCCTGTTGCGGGAATTGCCATGGGTCTTATTACTAATGAAGATAAATATACCATTCTTACCGATATTCAAGGAATGGAAGACCATTTAGGCGATATGGACTTTAAAGTAGCGGGTACGAGAAAAGGTATTTGTGCTTTACAAATGGATATTAAAATTGATGGAGTTAATAGAGATATCTTAAAAGAAGCTTTAGCCCAAGCCAAAAAAGCAAGAATGGAAATATTAGATTTATTTGAGACAGTTATTAAAGAGCCAAGAAAAGAATTAAGTGAATACGCACCAAAGATTGAAACATTTACCATTGACCCTGAAAAGATTAAAGATGTTATTGGTCGTGGTGGCGAAATGATTACGAAAATTATTTTAGAGGCAAGTAATGTTAAAACCGTAAATGATAAAGATGCCGTTAAGGTTGATTTAGAAGATGATGGTCGGGTTATTATTTATCATCGTAATAAAGAAATAATTCAAAAAACAAGAGAAATGATTGAAAGCGTTATTAGAGAAGTGGAAACAGGAAAAATTTATACTGGCAAAGTTGTTAAAGTAGAAGATTTTGGTGCTTTTGTAGAACTTTGGCCAGGATGTGAAGGCTTAGTTCATGTATCACAACTTGATAATAAAAGAGTAAATAAACCAAGTGATGTTGTAAGTGTTGGCGATGAAATTATGGTTAAATCTTTAGGCTATGATAATAAAGGACGTTTAAATCTATCTCGCAAAGAAGCATTACCTAAAAAAGAAATAAAAAAAGAAAAAGAATAGTATAATGAAGTAAAGGAGTATTGTATGGAATTAGTTTTGGGAATTATAGTTTTTATTGTTATTATTCTTATTTGTTCAATTAAACAAATTAATGAATATGAAAGAGGAATAAAATTTCGCTTTGGAAAATTTGTGAAAGTATTAAATCCAGGATGGAAGATTGTTTTACCTATTATCGAAGGTTATAAAAAGGTAGATATTAGAACAAAAGCTGTGGATGTACCTAGTCAAGAAGCTATTACCAAAGATAATGTTTCTGTTCAAATTAATGCCGTTATTTATTATAAATTATTTGATGCCGCAAAAGCTATCTTAGCGGTGGAAGACTTTTATTACGCAGTTGGGCAACTTGCTCAAACAACAATGCGTAATGTAGTAGGTTCTGTATCCTTAGATGAACTTTTAGCTGAGAGAGATAAAATTAGTACCGAAATATGTAAAATAATTGATGAAGCGACTGACCCTTGGGGAATTAAAGTTGAAAATGTGGAACTTAAAGATGTCTCATTACCGGAAGATATGAAAAGAGTTTTAGCTATTGCGGCAGAAGCCGAAAGAGAAAAGCAAGCCGTAGTTACTAAGGCTAAAGGAGAAGTGGAAGCCTCTAATAATTTAGCTAAAGCTGCGGAAATAATGAGTAGTACACCAGGAGCAATGCATTTAAGAACTTTATCTACTTTAAGTGATATATCCTCTGATAAATCGAATACTATATTATTTTGTTTACCGGTGGAAATACTTGAAGCAATGAAAGGTAAAGATAAAAAGTAGAAATACTTTTTTTCTTTGAGAAAAATAATGAAGAAAAAATTAGATATTGTCTATGAAGATAAATACTTAATAGTCGTTAATAAAGAAGCGCATTTACTTACTATTAGTAGTGCTAAAGAAAAAGAAAAGACTTTGTATCATCAAGTCTCTCTCTACTTAAAAAAGCAAAATAAGAATAATAAGGTATTTATAGTTCATCGTTTGGACAAAGATACTTCGGGTTTAGTAATATTTGCTAAAAGTCCCAAAGTTAAAACATTATTACAAAATGATTGGCCTAATGTTAAAAGAATGTATATAGCATTAGTTCATGGTGTGGTAAAAGAAAAAGAAATTCTTAAATCATACTTAAGAGAAACTAATACAAATTTGGTTTATAGTAGTAAATCGGGTAAAGAAGCGATTACAGAGTATGAAAGAATAGCTTATAACAAAATGTATAGCTTAGTTAGAATAACTATTAAAACAGGAAGAAAACATCAAATAAGAGTACAATTTAATGATATAAATCATCCCCTTGTAGGAGATAAAATATATAGTAAAATTAAACCTCAAAAAGAAAGGCTATACTTACATGCTTACTATTTAGAATTTACTCATCCTATCACGAAAGAGAGAATAGCCCTAGATATTAATTATCCCCATCAATTTAAGATATAAAAAAAGCAATCTGTGCGATTGCTTTTAATTATTTGTTATTTACTTTTGTTGTTCTAGTTTCTTTAGTTTTTTCCCAACCTTTAAGACTAGATTCAGAACTCCATTTATATCTATATTTAGTTACTTTTTTGGTTGATTTAGTAGCGTTGATAGAAGTTGTTGCTCCTTTGGTACACTTCGTTTGACTACCATAGCCAACTTTAGTATAATCATCAGGACAAGTATAAGTAGTATTTAAAACAGCATTTTTAACTTCTTCATTAGCAGTACATTTATCACCATTTTCATTGTAACCATCAGGACAAGTATAGTCATAAGTTTCAATTGCTTTTACCTCGCTGTTAGAATTATAATAACACTTATCACCACTTAATATATGACTAGAGTTTTCACAATAATAATTTTTAATAACGGTTAAAGTCTCAGTTTCTTGTTTACTACATTTAGTGTTAGAACCACTTCCTGTTTTATCATAACCAGCAGGACAATTATAATTAGTAGTAGGTGTTGCATTTATAGTTTCTGTTCCTGTACATTTAGAACCATTAGTACCAGTTGGAGTATATCCACTAGGACAAGTATATTTTGTATATGCTGTAGCATCTTTAGTTACAGTAGAAGCAGGACATAAATATTTATTAACTAAGGTAGTACATTTTCCATTAGAATCAGAACACTCATCTTCATAGTTACCTACCCAATTACAACCCTTATAAGTTGGTGAAGATACATTAGCAGGAGCTTCAATATAATGTTCTTTAATTGTTACTCGACATTTATTGGTATTAATTAATTCTCCTTCAGAACATTTATAATAAGTAGTAGGTGTAGCATCTATGGTCACAGGTTTACTACATTTAGTAGCTGCCCCTGTTCCAGATTTAGAATAATCACTAGGGCAATTATATGAAACAGAAGTAGAAGGAGCAACAGTCGTAGTTTTAACACAGCTATTACCATTTGGAGTATATCCATCAGGACATTTAGTTGTTGTAGTATATAAAGCATTTACATATTTAGAATCAGTTTTGTAACATTTGGTATTTTTTCCTGTTCCAGATGGGATATAGCCAGCAGGACAAGTATATGTTGTGTTTTTAGTAGCATCAATTGTTTCAGAGGTACCTTGACATTTCATGTTAGCACCACTACCAATAGGTTTATAACCACTAGGACAACTATATGTTTCTTTTTTAGTAGCATTTATAGTAGTACTATTATCTTTAATACATTTTGTTCCTTCTTTAGTATAACCAGCTGGGCAACTATAAACAGTTTCATAATCTGTGTATTCTTGTCTATATTTATATTCAATTATATATTCATCAGGATTACAAGTACCATCATTACATAATTGATTACAACCTAGGTCTTCCGTTGTTTTAGCAACTTCAGCTCCACATACAAGATTAACTGTAAGTTTATATTTACCATTATTATTTGTAACATAAGCATAACTAGCTTCTGTATCACATGTTTTCCCGTCTTTATATTCCCAAGGAATTATTAAGCCTTTATTAATTAATTCTTGTAAAGTATATTTTAATGTATGACCTGTTGTAGGAAGTTCACTAATTAGAAAATATTCTTTAGAAGTATCATGGAAATAACGATATCCTTCTAAGAAAGCTTTAGAATAAGCATTGTTAGGTAATGTTTCTGTAACATCACTATTATTTTTATCATTATCATAATTAACATTAACTTTTTGATTATTTCTAGTTAGTAACCAAATTACAAAGAAGACAATTAAAGCAATAACTAAAATTATGATTCCTTTTTTTATAATTTCACCCCAATTTATTGAGGATTTTGGTTCTTCAGTATACATATTTATTATCTCCTTTCTTCTATCTAGTTAATGAGTTTTCATTACAATATGGATTAGTATTAATCGCATCATATATTAAATTTATTAAATCAGTAGCTCTTTGATTATTTCTTTCGAAATTTTCTTCATTTAATGTTTGTTCCGCTAAAGCAAGTTCATATTGTTGCATTAAGAAATCTTTTTCTTCTTGAGTAGCATCTTCAGGAATTTGTGGATAAACCGCAACTGAATAAGTAGGTCTCATAAGCATTCCTAATGGACCAACCATGGCTTTATATGCAATGTAATAATCGTAATGGTCATTTAAAATAGCACTTTCATTTAATTCAGCATTAGGTGTTAATGTTTCAGGTGCTGCAACAACACCACATATAGTGTGAGCATAAACATCTAAGAAGTTCATTAAAGCATTTTTATATTCTTGTTTTGCTGGATTATTAATAATATTTTGATATAAAACACTAGCTTGAGTGAAGAATTTATCTAAATCACTACCTTCTTTGGCAAAATATTTGAAAGCATCTAATTTATTAGCTTCACCCGCTACCGGTGTTCCATAAACATAATTAGCTAATACATCATTTAATTCATTAACAATAGGACTTGTAACACTAACATTACCATTAGTAAATAACATTTTGTTATCCATACAATATAGGATTTCAGTAACATCGTCTATATCAGCTTCTTTAAAGAAACCAGTAGCTAAAATATTAGCAGAACGATTAACATAATCAACAGTATCTTCTGGCATTGTTGCATATCTACTAGTGGTATTTTCATAATAATTTAAATTATTTAAATCGAAATCACGACATTCAGCATATTTTTCTGCTTCAGGACGAAGATACTCTAATAATCCATTAATCGCGTCATCACTAAAGTTTTTCGCCATTAGATGAGCATTATATTCACTATAACCTTTTTTAGTTAAAGATTTAGTTAATTCTTCTTGTTTTTGTGCATCTCTAATTTCTTCTTGCTCTGGAGTTTTATCTGGAGTAGATGGTGTTGGATTTTCATTTGGTGTAGATGGAGTAGTACTGTCTGGATTTAAATTATCACTACTATTTGGAATATTATTTAAATCATCTCTTATTAAACGGTCATTTTCTTTCTTGTAATGGATAACAAAACCAGTAAGAGTACTAACAATGGCAACACCTACAACACCACAAGTGATTTTACCCCAATTGTTTTTAAACCAATTAGATTTTTTCTCACTTTCTTCTTTTGTAGCCACTTTTTTAGCAAGATGTTTACCTCTTTTTATGTCGCCTTTAACTTCTTCAGTCATCGCGGCACACTTATTTTTTATTGCTTCGGCAATTTCATCTTCTACTACGGCAATTTTATTTGGGTCTTTTAATCTGCTCAAATAAGCGATGTTTTTCTTTGTCTCGTTAATGTCATTAACCATACTTTGATAAGTAGCAATTAATTCTAAAGAATTTTCAATTTGATGAATATTTTCTTCAATTTCTTTAGCTTCCTCTTTAGTCGCCGTTTTAATCTTTTCTCTTAAACTAGTTAATCTTCTGTTTAATTTACTAGTTGTAGCACCTAGATTTTTAACTTCTTCATTAGAAAGTTTAGCTTTTCTAGTAAGTGTTTGGTCAAGAAATTCTAGCTCCGTATTTAAATCAGTCGTAAGCTTACTTCTTAATTCCTTCTTTTCTTCTTCACTTACTTCTTCATCTTGTAAGGAAGTAGCATGTTTTACATTCTCACTATAAATTAGGGCTAATGTAACTCTTTCCTTCATATCTTTTAATTCTTCAATGGTGGCATTAATTTTAGCTAATTTTTGCTCTTTTCTTTTAGCTTCTTTTGCTTCTTCAGCCTCTGTAGCTTCAATTTCCGCCTTTTGTTTTTCGGCATCAACTAAAGCTTTTTTAACTGTTTCTAAATGTTGATTAAATTTTTCTTCTAATTCATTACTCATTTCCAATTCCCCCTTCATGAATTCGCCGAATATAATACCACTAAAGTAAGAAGATGTCAAGCATAACCTTATTTAAGAACATAAGGTTGACATTTTACTTCATATTCATATGTTTTTCTATTTGTTATTAAACCGTAAAGAGAAGCCGTGATTAACTCATATTTATAGACTAAAGAGCTTTTATTAATTGTCAAAGGGATTTGCAAGTCTTTTTTAATTTTATTTAAATAAGCTTGACCTTTTTCATTAAAGCCCAGTACTTTAAGATAATCCAAGGTTAAATTTTTATTATCTTCTTTCGTAAAACCAATTAAGATATGGATAAGCATTCTTCTTATTTTATTGTAAGTATATCTTTTTGATTTAATATTTTCGATTAATTCCTCAAGAGTGGAGCACTCATAAATAATCTTTTTTAAACGATAATCAATTCCTTCATCAACATCTAAATAAATGCTTAAATCTTTTTCCGTAATTATTTTATATTTTAAATAGGTAAATAAATTAGCTTTAAACTTAGTTATATCTCCAGCTTTAATATTTTGCAAATAACCCTGAGTTTCCTTAGGTACATATTCCAAAATATCTTGACCTTCTGCTAATTTATGACGAATATTTGAGGCACTAATAATTGTATCATTAGAAGTGATGTCATGATAAGCATTAGTTCTTTTAATTAAAATAGGTTTAAGTTGATAATTATGTTGTTTAATAGCTTTAAGATAAGAAATACCTAGTAAATCATTGGGGTTAAAAGTAAAATCAACATTTAAAGCTTTAGCTAAAGAAGTGGGGTAGTTATAACCTTCATCTAAATATTTTTTAACTTGTCTTTGATATTCCTTACTTTCTTTCTTTGTATATTCACTTATTTTTTCTAAAATTTCTACATTAGCGGATTCACTCCCAAAGGCCACATAGTCACATTTTAAATTTTCTAAAATAGCTATACTTTTATTAGCAAATGTATCAGCACTTTGACTCCCAAAGACAAAAGGAAGCTCAACAACAACATCAATACCCATTTCTAAAGCGACTTTGGTTTTATCTTCCTTAGAAAGAATGGATATTTCTCCCCGTTCTAAAAAGTAACCATTTAATACTAAAATGATTAAGGAATCCGGGTACATCTCTTTAATTTTTTTTAAGTGATATAAATGTCCATTATGAAATGGATTATACTCACAAATAATACCGATAATTTGCATAAAAATCACATAAACAATATAACATAATTTAATAAAATTGCAAGTAATTTATCTAGACTTTAACCAAAACCCTTGGTATAATACAGGAAAGTTTGGTGAATGAGAATGATTATATGTATTGTAGGCCCAACGGGAGTAGGAAAAACACGCCTTAGCATTATGTTAGCAAAACATTATAAGGGCATCGTGGTAAATGCTGATGCTTGTCAAATATATGAAGAACTTAACATTGGAAGTGCTAAAGTAAAAGAAGAAGAAAAAGAGGGCATACCTCATCTTCTTTTCGATATCAAAAAGCCTTGGGAAGATTATAGTGTGGCTGATTATCAAAAAGATTTAAGAGATATTTTGTCAAAATATCGAGACAAAAACATTATTTTGGTCGGAGGAACGGGTCTTTATATTAAAGCTGGTCTTTTTGATTATAGTTTTAGTCCTATGCAAAATCATGACTATGCTAACTATTCTAATGAAGAATTATATGCCATGTGTCAAAAAATAGACAAAGATATCCAAATTCATCCACATAATAGAAGAAGATTAGAGAATTTTTTAAATAGAGAGAATAAAGAAATAAAAAAACCCGTTTTGTTATATAATCCTATTTTTATAGGTTTAACGACAGCTCGCAGTAATTTATATAGTATTATTAATAATAGAGTAGAGGAAATGTTTCAAAATGGTTTATTAGAGGAAGTAAAATCTTTGTATGAAAAGTATCCTTCAGCTCCTATTTTAAAAAGAGCCATTGGTTATAAAGAAGTAATTAATTATTTAGATAGTCTAATAACCTTAGAAGAGGCCAAAGAATTAATTAAAAAAAATACCAGACATTATGCCAAGAGACAATATACATGGTTTAATAATCAAATGAATGTCAAATGGTTTAATACTAATTTTAATGATTTTCATAAAACTTATGAAGAAATTATTAATTATTTAGATAATTAAACTAGGCTAGATGCCATTGACTATTGAAGAAATTTTTATTAAAATTTAATTAGAATAAAAGGTGTGATGATACATGAAAAAAATAATTGTTAGTATTTTAGTAATTATTGAATTATGTAGTCTATTCTTATTATATAAAAGTAGTACTAATAGAAAAGTTGAAGATGATATTTTAGATGATGTAATTCTTAAGGAAGAAGAAAAGACCCAATTTAAATTTTTCATAGAACAAACCAGTGAATTAAAAGATTATATAGAAGTGGCAGCAGACTCCTTTGATGTAGAATTATACAGTTATAATCCTGATAAATCACAATGTGAAAATAAAGATGGCAGTATAATAGAAGATGCTTTAAATTACGAAGAAGATAATCTAGTTGTCTTACAAAATCAAGATGCTTATTTATGTAAGATTTATTATGATAAAAAATAAAAATTACTAAAGATTGTTTTAGTAATTTTTAAATTCTTGGTAATATAAAGGATTAAAATTATGAGCTTCTATTTTGACATCGCCTTCATCGGCTTTTTTTAAGGCATTATTATCGACTAAAAAGTATTTATGATGAATATAATCTTTGCCATCACTCGAAACGGGATCATCCCAAGTTAAGTCTAAATGAAGCCATTTGTCATCTATTTTAACAGCATTCCAAACATGCCCTAAAGATTCATTTTTAATATCTTCAGTTGTAGTACCAATTTTATAATTTTCGTAGCCTAACTTAGTTAAAATAATGGCCATTAAATCTGCATAACCATTACAAGTGGCGTATCCTTCTATAGCGGGTCCATAAGCAATATATGATTTATAATCACTATTACCAGTTTCATTTCTTTCAATATCATATTTGGTATTATCAATAATATAATCATGAATTCTTTGGAGATTTTTAAAATCATCATCCTCTTTTTTGTATAAATCATTAATTAATTTATCGACATAATCATTAATAGCTTTAATATCTTCACTAGAGTAGATATATTCAACATGAATAGTAATTTCGCCTGAATCGGTCCTGGAAGCTCTTAAAGGATTTTTAATTGTATGATAAGGGTGGACATAATTATTAATATGCGTTAAAACAATGGGTGAACTCATAATTTTATCATAATCACTTAAACAATCTTTATATTCATTAGGGCAATAAAAAGTAAATTCTCCCCATCCTTGATTTAAAACGCTATAAAAGATATTGATTAAATCTTGATAAGAATAAGGTATATAATCTTTACTATTTTGGACATAAGCAAAGTCATAATCTTTAGTATAAATATCGCCTTTTTCGATTGTTATCGCCGGATTATTAGATATTTTTTGAGACAAAAAACTAGTTATGGTGTTGGCATTTACTAAAACAATAAGAATAATTGTATAACAAATAAGAGGTATAATATATTTTTTCATTTTTACATCTTCCTAACTAATAATAGTTTACCAAAAAAAAATAAAGTAGTAAACTACTTCATATTTTTTATTTTTGCGTTTAATCTTTGTTTTTCACGCGTAACTTTATTTTCTTTAATTAATCCTTTTTGATATGCTTTGTCGATAGACTTTTGCAAATCTTTGAAAATTTTATTAGCTTCTTCTTTATTTCCTGAAGCTATTTCTTTTTCACATGCCTTAATTAAATTTTTAACTTTAGCTTTTAGTTCATGATTTTCATCTGTTTTTTTGGCAATAACTTTAACAGCTTTTTTTGAACTTTTGATATTTGGCAAAATAATCCCTCCTTAAAAATTCATATTAATTTTATCAAAAAATATACCAATGTGCAAGTATTTCTTTGTCAGGAAAAAAATTAACAAAAAATTAATAAATAACTATCGTTCGACATAATATATAGGTAAATATATTTATAATATAGTTGGTGATATTATGAAGAGATTTAAAACTAAGAAAAAATTTCATTTGACAATTGTTTATATAGGATTGTTTTTAATTAGTTGTGCTTTATCCTTGAATTACTTATTGCGGCATAATTTAGTAAAAGATAATACTTTGCTAGATTATTTAATAAATGATAACTTAATCAAGAATAAAAATAATAAAGTGGAGTTTTTACTTAAATATGCTTTGAATGTTAATTTAAAGAAAGATGAAACAGTTTTAAAAAGCGAAATTATGGATTTACCTTTAGAAATAAAAGATAAGGGGAATGAAGCGAAGGACTATACAGTATATATTTATAATTCCCATCAATCAGAACAATATGAAAGCCCTTATTTGGGAGCTTATAATATCGCCAGTGATGTGTTAATTGCAAGTAAAATGCTAAAAGAATATTTAGAAGATAATAACATTTATGCTTATGTCGAAGAAGAAAATATTACAAACTTAATTCATGCCTTAGATTTACAATATAAAGATAGTTATACGGTAAGTAGAATGCTTTTAGAAAGAAGAAAAAAAGAAATGGATACTTTAAACTTTTTTATTGATTTACATCGAGATAGTAGTGCTTATGCAAAAACGACAACAACCATTGATGGCAAAAGCTATGCCAAAGTATTGTTAGTGGTCGGATTAGAGCATGATAATTATGAAGAGAATTTAGCTAGAGCAAATAAACTAGGCCAAATGCTCAAAGATTATAACCCAGATTTATATCGTGGATTAAGTAAAAAAAGTGGCACGGGCGTAAATGGCATTTATAATCAAGATTTTTCTCCCCGAACGTTATTAATTGAAGTTGGGGGACAGTATAATAATATTAGTGAAGTAGATAATACTTTAAAAGTTTTAGCGCCTATTCTAGCGAAGTTTATAAAGGAAGATGGTAATGAGTAAAAAGAAAAAAGTCCATCCTATTTTAAAAGTTTTAGGTCTTTTCTTTATTGTTTTTATGGCGCTTTATATTGCTAATATAAGTGGTTATTATGAAGGTAAAATTCGGCATGAGACTTCTTTAACCGAAGAAGAAATTAAGAGTTTTGAAGAAAAAGTGCAAAATGGGGAAGCGATTAGTTTAGATGCTTACATAAGTCATGATATTGTCGATTATAGTAATTCGGTTTCTAAGTTAGGAGACCATTTAACAAATGGCATCGAGATTGTGGTAACTAAGGGTTCAAAGTTTGTAGGAGATATTATTAAGTCACTCTTTTAAATTAGAAATATTTATTGTATAATTAGAAGTAGGAAAGTAGGGTTATGTGTGAGAGTATTATGTATTGGTAAATCAATTATTGAAACTACTTGCTTAATTAATGAAAAAATTGAAGAAGGGCATGTTATTAGAGTAGAAAATAAAGTGGAATGCTGTGGCGGACTAGCTGGTAATATTGCTTATTTATTAGGCAAATGGGGAGCGGAGACTTATATTGCTAGTATGCTTGGAGCGGATGATGGAGCAGCTAGAATCAAAAAAGAATATGAGTTAGTCGGGGTTAATACGGATTATTTAGAAACCAGTTTT
>CANQRA010000020.1 GCA_947626125.1 uncultured Bacilli bacterium | reverse complement strand
TATATTATTATCATTATACCAAAAAAGAATTCCGTTAGGAATTCATAGAATGAAAAATTTATTTTTCATTCTTCTTGCGAAAATATAGTAGTTTGATATAATTATATTACTAGGAATGGTGATATAAAAATGAAAAATAAAGATATATTTTTAAGTAATGAAAGTATGGCGTATGATTTTATTATGTCTTATACTTATCCTTTTGAAGTTTTAAAAAATATTAAAGATTATATAATTAAATTAGGAAGTACTCTAGGTAGTGATTATCATTTAATTGGTGAGGATATTTGGATTCATGAAACAGCCAAGGTAAGTAAAACCGCTGAAATTCATGGGCCATGTATTATTGATGAGGGTAGTGAAATAAGATGTAATGCTTATATAAGAGGTAGTGTTATAATTGGCAAGAATTGTGTCTTTGGTAATTCTTGTGAGATAAAGAACTCTATTTTATTTAATGATGTTCATGTTCCACATTTTAGTTATGTGGGCGATTCTATCTTAGGTCATCACGCTCATTTAGGGGCGGGTTCTATCGTTTCCAATTTAAAAAGTGATAACAAAAATATTGTCATCAAAAATGGGTCTCAAAAAATTGAAACTAATTTAAGAAAAATTGGCGCATTTTTAGGCGATAATGTCGAAGTTGGTTGTAATTCGGTTTTAAATCCGGGGACTATTATTTTACCTAATACCAATATTTATCCTCTTACAAGTGTAAGAGGAGTTATACCTAGTAATTCCATCGTGAAAAGTATGCAAGATGTTATTATAAAGGAGAATCGATAATGGCAAGATTATTTGGTACTGACGGGGTAAGAGGAATTGTTAATATTGATTTAACGATTGATTTGGCTATGAAAATTGGGGCTGCAACAGCTAAAACATTAAAGAAAGATAAAGAAAATTTAACTCTTTTAGTAGCATCTGATACGCGGATATCGAAAGATGCTTTAAGATTGTCTTTAGCTAGTGGCGTTTTAAGTGAAGGAGCTAACATTATTGATTTAGGTGTAATGCCTACACCAGCAGTAAGTTATCTAATTGGTAAATATCACGTGGATGGTGGTTTTGTCATATCGGCAAGTCATAATCCTAGTGAATATAATGGAATTAAGATATTTAATGAAAATGGTTATAAATTAGCCGATGAGCTAGAAAATCAAATAGAAGCGCTTATTCATAATTTTAATTTTAATCAAAAGGCTAATAATGTTGGTATGTATGAGTATAAAGAAGACGCCATTAATGACTATGTTCTTTATCTTGCTTCCACAATTTCTAGTGATTTATCCCATTTAAATATAGCCCTAGATGCCGCGAATGGAGCAGCTTATAAAACGAGTGAAGCTTTGTTTAAGAAATTAAATGTTAATTATAAAATAATTAATAATGAACCTGATGGTCTAAATATTAATCAAAATGCTGGTTCCACCCATTTAGAAAATTTACAAGAATTTGTTAAAGATAATCATTTAGATTGTGGCATAGCCTTTGATGGCGATGCTGACCGATGTTTAATGGTCGACCATGAAGGTAGTATAATAGATGGTGATAAAATCCTGGCCATTTGTGGTAAATATTTAAAAGATAATAACGAGCTAAAAAATAATACAATCGTGGGTACAGTGATGTCTAATTTAGGCTTTGTTAAATTTTGTGAAAAAGAAAATATTAATTTTGTAGCTACGAAAGTGGGCGACCGTTATGTTTTACAAAATATGCTTGAAAACGATTATATTTTAGGTGGTGAGCAAAGTGGTCATGTTATATTCCGTAAATACGCTAAGACGGGCGATGGAGAATTAACAGCATTACAAGTTTTAAATATTATGGCTGAAACTAAGAAATCATTAAAAGAACTAGCAAGTGTTATGGATACTTACCCTCAAGTGTTAAAGAATTTAGAAGTTTCTAAAGAAAGCAAAGAAACCTACCAAGATAATGAAGTTATTAAAAGTTATCTTGAAGAATGTAATAAAAAACTAAATGGAGAAGGAAGAATTTTAGTAAGGCCAAGTGGAACGGAAAATTTAATTAGAGTTATGATTGAGGGAAAAAATCTAGAATATATAACCAAAATGTGTAATGATATCATTGCTGTTATGAACAAAGAATTAAATTAAAAAAATATTCATTTTAACTAAATAAAGTGTTAAAATGAATATATGTCCTGGTAGTTAAATGGATATAACGGGGCTCTCCTAAAGCCCAATTGCGAGTTCGATTCTCGCCTGGGACACCATAAATAGGAATAAATGAAGGTATAGTATGGATTTAAATAAAATATATGAAATAGAAAAAATTATAAATTCTTATTTTAGGAAAAAATATGATTATGAAAATGAGGAAGTCTTTAATAAATAAGTTTTAGAACTTTTTGGAAAAATGAAAGTCAAAGCAATCCCGATGTAACAATACCTGAATTTGTTGATTGTTTAACATCAATTTAAATAAAGAAACATTATTGAAAATCTTATCTCATTTAATCGCGTTATCTAAATTACTAGGATATAGTGAAGAAGAACTTAATCATTATTGTTTAGAGAAAATGAATAAAACTTTAAAAATGATTAGTGAATAATAAATTAAGGCAAATTAAGTTATAGGGACTTAGTTTGCCTTTTTTCTTAATCTAATAATTTAATAAGTCTCATCAATATTTATCTTATGAATAAATTCATTACTATTTAACATATCTAGAATTATCTTAGGTCTAAAGTCTTCTTGTTTAAGTTCATTAATATCCATCCATTGATATATTACATGGCCTTTTTTAGCCTCTTCTATACAATGAATAATATCAGTGTTATACATATTTTTATCCACTAATTCTAATTCATGAATTAATAATATTTCATGGTAATTTTTGCCATTAAAATTAGAGATAAAAAAGTTTTCAATCATTCCAATTTCTTTTTTTAAAATAGTATCTAAACCCGTTTCTTCTTTAAATTCTCTTTGAGCAGCTTTGGTTGATGGTTCTCTTAATTGACATCTTCCTCCTGCTAAAAAATAATAGGGTAGTTGATTGTCTATTTGAACTAATATTTTTTCTTTGTTTCTAATTATGACGGCCACGCGATAATTAAAAACAGTTTCGTTTTTTTCAAAATTTATATCGTTATTCATCATTTATCCTTCCTTCTTTAAATTTATTATATATAAAAAAGAAAATAGTAACAAGTAAATATTAAAAAAAGAGTAGAAACTTTTTTGATAGTCTGTTATAATACATAACTATCTTGGTGATTTTTATGGAAAATGAAATAACAATGTTAAGTGATGAAGAATTAACTAATGCTTTTGTTGATGATAATATAAATTTATACTTACAAGAAATAAAAAGATATCCTGTTTTAAGTATCGAAGAACAAAAGAAAGCATTTAGAGAAGGGCATAAACAAGCCCTTATTAATTGTAATTTAAGATTGGTAGTAAGTGTTGCTAACCGGTATCGGGATAAAATTAAACATTTAAAAATCCTCGATATAATTCAAGAGGGGAATATTGGTTTAATGCGAGCTTTAGAGACATATAATCCGGATGAAGGAGCTTTTTCTACTTATGCTGTTCCTTGGATTACGCAAAGTATCGCAAGAGCTATTTACGCCTTTGATGATGATATAAGAATTCCCGAAGGCCTTGAAAAATTAATTCAAAGATATTATTATTTAATAGCCAACAACAAAGGAGAAACTTTTTCTGATGAAGAAATTATGATGCGCTTAAATATTAGTAAAAACCGTTACAACGATTTGATGGCCGCCTTAAGTAGAAATGTTGTTAGTTATGATGCTCCCATTAACGAAGAAACTGATAGTTCTTTGATGGACTTAATCGTAGATGAAAATGATGATAATTTTGATGGTGTAATCAATGACTCTGATGAAGAAAATTTAAAAAAAGTTTTAAAGATGGTTTTAAGTCCCGCCCAATATTACATTATTTATTATCGTTTTTTGAGTGTGGAAAGAAAATCCTTAGAGGAACTTTCCCAATTGTTTCATGTTAAAATTCAAGCTATAAGTAAGTATGTAAAAAGCCTTTTAACTAAGATAAGACCTTATTTAAACCTTAATAGTTTACCCTACAAACAAGCTTTACAAAAAATTAAAGAAGAATGTTTATTAGATGATTATAAAACAGAACCCATAGATTTTAATAATGTAATTAAATATTTATATTTAAGAGATAGTTTAACTTATGAAGAAAGAAAAATATATGAGTTCCTATTTTTAGATAATGTTTGTCATTCTACCAAGTTCTATGCGGAAATGTTACATATTTCTTTAGAAGAATTAAGTTTACATATTGAGTCTTTAAAAAGAAAAATTAATTTTCTCTTAATAAACTATGCTGATTTTCAAAGATATAAAAATGATTTGTTAGATGAGATGAAAATTAGAATTTATAATCTAGTTTTTTGCGATAATGGGAAGTTAATTGACCGGGAATATTTAGAAGAGAAATATATGTCCCTAGATTATGATACGCTCATATCTTATTTTAGAGAATTTAAATTTCCTTTATCAGCAAAGTATATTGCGATTTTACAAGCATATTTTTTGACACCGGTTAGTGAAAGAACAAATATAGAGTATGATTATCGTCTTTATCGTTTGTTAGCTAGATTAGATGAACATATAAAAAAGGCCGAAATGGCTAATAATGTTAAGAAAAAATAAACTTTTTTCTTTTTTTTACCATTTGTAACTTAGATGTAACTTAACCTATAATATAATTATGGCATGAAAAGGAGAGTTTTTAACAATGGAGATATTAAAAGTAGAAAATTTAACTAAAGTATACGGCAAAGGTAATTCCAAAGTAGTTGCTTTGGATAATGTCTCATTTACAGTAGAAAAAGGCGAATTTGTGGCTATTGTCGGTGCTTCTGGTTCGGGGAAGAGTACTCTTTTACATTTAATCGGGGGAGTAGATAAACCTACAAGTGGTAAAGTTTTTATTGATGGAGTAGATATTTTTAATTTAAGTGATGATAAGTTAGCCATTTTTAGAAGAAGACAAGTGGGGTTAATTTATCAATTTTATAATTTAATTCCTATTTTAAATGTAGAAGAAAATATAACCTTGCCTCTTTCCTTAGATAACCGAGAAGTAGCAAAAGATAAATTAAATGAATTACTTGATTTATTAGGTTTAAGTAATCGTCGAGGCCATTTACCTAATGAGTTATCCGGTGGTCAACAACAAAGAACGAGTATTGGCAGGGCCCTAATTACTAATCCAACCATTATTTTAGCGGACGAACCCACCGGTAATCTCGATAGTAAGTCATCTGATGAAATCGTAACCCTTTTAAAAAAATCTAATAAGGAATTTAAACAAACAATTATTATGATTACGCATAATATGGAAATTGCTAAATGTGCTGACCGCATTATTAAAATTGAAGATGGCAAAATAATTAAGGAGGGGTAATGTGAGCTTGCTTAATAAATTAACAATTAAAAATTTATTGTTAAATAAAAAAAGAACCATTGTCACCATCATTGGGATTATTTTATCGACCGCCTTAATTTGTGCTGTTTCAACGATGTACACGAGTGGAATAGCCTCTTTAATTGATTTTGAAACAAGGGAAAAAGGTAATTTTCATGCTGCTTTTTATGAGGTACCTTATGATGATATTGCCAAGCTCACTAACAATCGCGGTATTGAAGACATTTATAAAACGCAAAATATAGGGTATGCTTATTTAAAAGAGTCCAAGAATGAATATAAACCTTATGCGTTTATTAAAGCTTTTTCTAAGGAAGCCTTAAATAATTTATCAATAAGATTAGTAAGTGGAAGATTACCGCATAAAGAAGGAGAAATTGTCATACCTACGCATTTAAAAACGAATGGTCGGGTAACTTTAAATGTGGGCGATACCATAACTTTAGATGTAGGCACGCGAGTTGGGCTTGATAATGTTTTTTTAACCCAACATAATCCTTTGCAAAAAGAAGAGGAAATATTAGAAAAAATTCAAGATACACAGCAACTGACTTATAAAATCGTGGGTATTATTGAAAGACCGGCGACAAATATCGAGCCATACGATGCCCCTGGTTATACTTTTGTTACCATTTTAAATGAAGAAAATAATTTAGCAAATTACGATATTTTTGTGCGTTATAATGAAAAAGGAAGTAAAAATTACACTGCTCTTACGGCCAACATTTTAGGGGTTGATAAAGAAGCTTTTAAAAGATTTATAGAAGGTGATTTTAATAGTGATGAGGTCTTTGCTAGTTTAATTCAAGAAGTAACTAAAGCTAAATATCAATATGAACTTAATAGTTATCTTATTTTGTTAGAAAATAATCCTTTACTAAATAGCACGGTAAGTGGCTTATCGACCGTCATTATCATCGTTATATTAATAATTATTTTTACTTCCGTATTTTGCATTAGAAATAGTTTTGCCATTTCTATCACGGAAAAAACGAAACAATATGGCATGCTTCGCAGTATTGGGGCCACCAAAAAACAAATTAAAAGAAATGTTTTTTATGAAGCGAGTATTCTAGGTTTAATTGGTATTCCCCTAGGTATCTTATCGGGTATTTTTGCTTCTTATATTTTAATTATAGTTTGTAATTATTTATTAAAAGATTTCTTTGCCAGTGAAACCATGCGCTTAATATTTAGTGTTAATTGGCTAGCTATTATTATTTCTGTTGTCCTTGGCATTGTCACGATTTACTTGTCAGCCTTTGGGAGTGCCAGAACTTCCTCTAAAGTATCACCCATTACTTCCATTAGAAATAGTGCCGACATTAAATTATCCGCCAAAAAAGTTAAGGGTTCAAAATTAATTCATAAATTATTTGGTGTTGGTGGAGATATATCCTATAAAAATTTAAAAAGAAATAAAAAGAAATATCGTACTACTGTTATTTCCATTATTGTTTCAGTCGCCGTGTTTATCGCTTTATCATCTTTCATGAATTTAGCTTTTTCAACCGTCAAAAAAGAGTTTAAAGATATCGAATATAACCTTGAATTAGTTATGGATAATAATGATGTTGATAATTTAATTGAGGAAACAACCAAACTTGATGATTTGCAAGAATATACCATTAATCGTGAAGATGTCTTTGCTTTGTATAATCCTCAGTATACAGATAAATATTTAGAATTTTATCCTTATGCATCTTCTAATGAGATGGATGGTCTTAATGTTATCGCGGTTGGTAATCATGAGTATCGTAAATATATTAAAAAGCTTGGATTTAATTATGAAGATGTTAAAGATAAAGGACTATTATTTACAAATACGGTATCTTATCATGAAGTAGATGGTAAACAAAAAGAATTACATGTTCAAGAATATAAATATCAAAAAGGAGATTTATTAACCGGTGCGGTTGATGATAGACCACTCAATATCGAAATTGCTGGGTTAGTAAAAGAACTACCATTTGCTTTAAAAAATAACAATGGTATGAGCAGTATTATTGTTAGTGATGAATTTTTTAATCAAAACTTTACATCTTCAAGAATTTATGTTTATTATCTTGCAAAGAACGCGAGTAAAACGCAAGATGCCCTTGATGAGATTTTAAAAGATAAAGAATATACATTAAATAATACTGAACAATCTAAAAGACTGATGAATAACATCTATTTATTAACGGGTATTTTCTTATATGGCTTTATTATTGTTATCATTCTTATAGGTATTACGAATATCTTTAATACTATCACAACCAATATGGCTTTAAGAAGAGGAGAATTTGCAATGTTAAAATCCATTGGGATGACAAAAAAAGAATTTAATCGGATGATTAGGTTAGAAAGTTTATTCATGGGAATTAAATCATTATTCTTTGGTAGTTTAATTGGGGTTTTGCTATCTTACTTAATGTTTAGAGTCCTAAGTGAAGAAGGAGAAGTATATCAAATACCTTTTATGCCTATTCTTATCTGCTTTGTTGCGGTGTTACTACTTATTTTTATAATTATGAAATACTCAATTAATAAAATAAACAAGCAAAATACGATTGAAACCATTCGTAATGAAAATATATAGGGCTTTTAGCCCTTTTCCTATGGTATAATAGAGAAAGGAGCGCATATGAACATATTATTAATTGAAGATAATTTAACTATTGCTAAAGGTTTAGCTTATACATTTTCCCAAAATAATTATCAAATAATTGCTAAAACAAATATTAAAGAGGCTAAGAATTATTTAAAAAATAATTTGCCTAATTTAATCATTTTAGATGTTATGTTACCGGATGGTAATGGCTTTGCTTTTTTTCAAGATTATTTACAAAACAAAAATATTCCAGTTATTTTCTTAACTGCACGGGATGATGAAGATGAAATAGCTTCTTCCCTAATGAATGGTGCTGAAGATTATCTTATTAAACCGTTTCGCGTTAAAGAATTGCTTGCTCGGGTCAATAAAGTTTTAAATAGAGTGGAGGCCAAAAACATTATTAAAGTTAAAGATATAACCTTTGATTTAAATAAAATGATTTTAAAAAAGAATGCTCAAATAATTAATTTAACGAGTATTGAGTTAAAATTAATCTATGCTTTATTTTTAAATATTAATAAAGTAGTTCGAAGAGGAACTCTTATTGATATAATTTTTGATGCCACCGGGAATTATGTTGATGACCATACTTTAACCGTGTATTTTAAAAGAATTAGAGAAAAAATCGCAAGTGACATTATCGTTACTATAAAAGGAGTGGGGTATCGAATTGACAATGAAAAATAAGATAACTTTAAAAAAATATCTTTGCTTAATTATGGCGATAACTCTTGGGGCTAGTCTTTTTCTTGTGGGAATAAAAAGAAGCGAATACCAACAGCTAACAAACAATTATCAGCAAAAAGTGGAAATGTTAATTGAGTTAATTAAAGAAAACTATCCCAATGTTAAAGAAACGGACATCATAGAAATTTTTAATCAAGAAAGCACATTGGAAGAATATGCTGAAGTATTACAAGAATATTTTATAAATAGTGAAGATGAAATTATTTTAGAAAATAATAAAATAAAAAAAGAATTTACCATCATTAATATTGCCTTTTATGTAATTGTTGTTCTTCTAATTTTATTGGTTATTTATATCTATTGGCAAAAGCGTAATAGGGAATTAGCTAAAATCGTGCGGTATTTAGAAAGAATTAATCATAATGATTATAGTCTTAATATTGATGAGCTTAGTGAAGATGAATTATCAATCTTAAAAAATGAGTTATATAAAATTACTGTTATGTTAAAAGAAAGCGCGGCCAATTCGCAAAAAGATAAAAGGGAATTAAAAAAATCCTTAGAAGATATATCTCATCAATTGAAAACTCCTTTAACTTCCATTTTAATAATGTTAGATAATTTATTGCTTAATGAATCTAGTAAAGAAGTTGAAGAAGATTTTTTAAGAGATATAAGAAGAGAAGTAATTAATATTAATTTTCTGGTGCAAAACTTACTTAAGTTGTCTAAGTTTGATGTAAATGCCATTAGTTTTAAAAAAAGCAAATTTAATGTCAGTAAGTTAATTAATGCTTGTTTGCTCAATGTATCTACTTTATGCGAATTAAAGAATATCCAAATAGAAGTGGAAAATAAGAATGATTCTGAAGTAAATATCGATTATCATTGGAATGTTGAAGCTCTTACTAATATTTTAAAAAATAGTATCGAATATTCTTATAATGAAGGGAAAATCATAATTGCCATTGATGATAATAATGTTTATACCAAGATAAGCATTAAAGATTTTGGGCAAGGTATTAAAAAAGAAGACTTACCGCATATTTTTGAAAGATTTTATAAAAGTGCATCTTCCTCAAGTGATAGTGTGGGCATTGGGCTTTCCTTAGCGAAAACAATAATCGAAAAAGACCAAGGAGAAATTAATGTGGAATCCGACGAAAAAGGAACAACCTTTGAAATAAGATATTATAAATTATAAGTATTGTTAAATATAAATGTATTTGTTATAATTACACTTGGAAAGGTAAGAAAAATGAAAAAAATAAAAGAATATATTGTGAATTTTATTAATGGCTTTTGTATGGCTTTAGCCGATAGTGTTCCTGGCGTATCGGGTGGTACAGTGGCTTTTATCTTAGGTTTTTACGATAAATTTATCACTGCCTTGGATGATTTATTCAGAGGGGATTTAAAAAAGAAAAAGGCGGCTTTAATTTATTTGGTTAAATTAGGAATTGGTTGGCTTGTTGGAATGGTTATGGCCGTTTTATTTTTATCTCGCGCCTTTGAGAACAACATCTATGAAATGAGTTCATTGTTTTTAGGCTTTATTATCTTTGCTATTCCGATTGTAATTAAAGAAGAGAAAGAAAGTATTAAAGGAAAATATCAAAATGTCTTTTTTACCCTTATTGGGGCTTTACTCGTAGTGTTAATTACTTATTTAAATAGTGGAGCAGGAAATACTTTCAATATTGACTCCTTTAATTTAGGTACGGTCATATATACTTTTTTAGCCGCGATGCTTGCTATATCGGCGATGATTTTACCGGGTGTTTCTGGTTCAACAATTTTATTAATTTTTGGTTTATATATACCTATTATTAATAAAATTAAATTATTTTTACACTTTGATTTTACCGCTTTACCAATTTTATTAGTCTTTGGCCTAGGCGTTATCTTTGGGATAGTTTTCTTTACCAGATTATTAAGAAAAGGGTTAGAAAAGAGAAGAAGTGCTGTCGTATATGCCATTTTAGGAATGATGCTCGCTTCCCTTTATTCAATTGTTATGGGGCCAACAACCCTCGAAACTTCTTATAAATTTGTTACTTTAGAAACCTTTAATTTTTGGTATTTTATCCTTGGGGGCATAATTATTTTGAGTTTAGAGGGCTTAAAAAACTTTTTAACTAAAGAAAATTAATTTTTAAAGTAGGTAACATGTTTTAATTGCTTTTTAATTATTTTCTTAATTTCTTTAATAAAAGAAGAAGGCTTATCTTTATCGTATAAAAGATAAGTTTTTTCTTGCGAGCGAGTGATTGCCACATAAAAAAGTCTTCTTTCTTCGGCATATTTTATTTCTTTTTCGGGATATAGTTTTTTTAAGATGATATTATCTTCAATTTGATTAGGAAAGCCTAGTTTTTCATCGTTGCAATTTAAAACAATCACGGTGTTGGCCTCCAATCCTTTTGACTTATGAACCGTATAGTATTTGAAAGTATAGTTTTTATAAAGGATTTGATTGAGAGATATAGTAAAATCATTATCAATATAAGAATAGATATCTTTATTGTTTCTTGATAAAATCATAATATCCGATGTGGTAGGCAAAATGCTATTAATAACTTGTTTTAAAGTTTTAACTTTGTCTTGGTAAGGTACTAAAATAAAGGGAGTTTTTTCATTCTTGCTAGATACTAATTCTTTTTTTATTTGCGCAGGATTTTTTAAAATAAAACGCGAAGCAATATTTATTAGTTCTTGACTATTGCGATAGGTATTAACTAATTTTATTTCTTCAACATGAGGGAAAATATTTTTAAAATTTAAAAATATATGTAAGTCACAACCACTAAAACGGTAGATAGACTGATAATCATCACCCACCACAATAACCTTAGCCGAAGTAACATTATAAATTTCTTTAATTAAATTTAATCTTAGGTAAGATGTATCTTGAAATTCGTCAATGATGATGTATTTATATGTTAAGTTAAGATTTTTAACAATATTGGTTGCCTTAAAAATTAAATCATCAAAATCTAGAGTTTGGGTGCTTTCTTTTTCGTTAATATAGGTTTGATATATGGAAAAAATAAAATATAAAATTTTTCTTTCTAAAGGGGTATATTTTTTTAAGGGGAGATTTTGAGATATATAGGCATTGGTTTTCCATAAATTTATAAAAGTTTGAATTAAGTTAGCAAAGCTATAAAAGTAATCAGAATTGCAAAACTGCATAAAAGACATAGGTAAATTTAAAAATTTTAAAATATTCTTTTGCATATCTTTAGTACATGTTTTAATACATTCCTGAATGACGTAATTAAGTAATGAAGAACTAGTAATGCTAAAAGGGTAGTTGGCTTTCTTTAAAAGAGTAACCGCCAGTTTATGAAAAGTGTATATTTGAACATCTTCCTTTAATTTTTGTTTAATATCTAGGGTTGAAGCATTAGTAAAGGAGATGACGAGAATATCTTGCGGATTGACATTATGCTCTATTAAATAATGAACTTTGCCCAAAATTGTGAGGGTTTTACCCGAACCAGCTCCGGCGATAACAATAGCGTTGTTGTTGCAATCAATAAGTTTGCTTTGATAAGTATCTAAAGCATAGTTATTTACGGTATAATTTTTCATATAATGCAAAGAATTTTTAGAAAAGCTTAAGTAATTTAATCTTAGCATAAATTATTTAGCCTGCCAAGCAATTTTAGCTGGTTTTGGTATCATTTCTTTTTCTTATATAGACGTTAAAAGCAATTTAATTACAAATTTTCATAAAATATTACAAAATGGCAAAAAAATCTTGCATAATTAAAATTTGTATAGTATAATTCTAATTGTCTTGAATGTTTAAGACATTTTAAAGCATTTG
Organism: uncultured Bacilli bacterium; assembly: GCA_947626125.1. GTDB lineage: Bacteria > Bacillota_I > Bacilli_A > RF39 > UBA660 > SIG200. The sequence goes on along the minus strand of CANQRA010000020.1, from coordinate 4,469 downwards.
AGTCGGGCGATTAGCTCAGTTGGTTAGAGTACTTGCCTTACAAGCAAGGTGTCGTAGGTTCGAGTCCTACATCGCCCACCATTTATTTTTTTTGCCGACATAGCGTAATTGGTAGCGCAACTGACTTGTGGGATAGAAGCTTTTAGCTTTTTGAACTATCTTGCACCCTTATTTGGAAACATTTAAGGTGGACACCGCTAAATCGGGGAACTCTAAGTAAGAAATTATATGACAATCCCGAGCTAGGATAATCGAGTGTAGAGACTTTATACGGTGAACCTAAGTTAATTAATATGGTTAAGAGAAAGTCCAGGCTACAAATATTTTGATTAATAGTAGTGAAAACTATAGTAGTATGAATCAGTAGGTTGGGGGTTCGATTCCCTCTGTCGGCACCATTGTGGAGGGGTAGCGAAGAGGTCAAACGCGGCAGACTGTAAATCTGTTCCTTCGGGTTCTATGGTTCAAATCCATATCCCTCCACCACTTTATTATATAAAACCGAGTTTGCCCCGTAGCCAAGTGGTAAGGCATCAGACTTTGACTCTGACATTCCGTTGGTTCGAACCCAGCCGGGGCAGCCAATTTTATTTTTACTATTAAATGTCTCGTTAGCTCAGCCGGTAGAGCATTCGACTTTTAATCGAAGGGTCTGGAGTTCAAATCTCCAACGAGACACCATTTTGTTGATTAAGCCTAAAAAATGGGCTTTTTTCTTTGTAATTAGAATCCATCCCCTTCGTATTAATATTTAAGTTTGTGATTCTTAGCAATAAAAAAATGTTAATAAAGCGCTCTACCAGCAACTATTAATAAAGAAAATAAAAAAGTCATCGTAATGATGCCTTTTGCAAAGAAGCTAATTAAATTATATATAAACCTTTTATTCTTTTTTGCGAATAAATCGATATTTTCTTCCCCGTATTTTTATAGCTCCCTCTATTTTAATTATACGTTTAATAGTCCAAAAATAAATCATTTTTGCAATTGCTTTTACAAAACTTTTACAAATTTAATAAGTTCGTCATAGTTTGACAATTTTTTTAACTCCTATGTGTTATAAATAATGCTTAGGGGGAATTTTAATGATTGATGAAGATATCAAAGAATTAAAAAAGGAATTTGAAAGAATAAAAAGGATGGGGCTAATAAAGGTGATGCGCCAAGGCTCGGGTGGATGTGGCTATACCTTTGAGACCTTACTTGGAAAAAAAGAAGACCAAGAATGCAAACCAGATTTTAAAAGTATTGAAATCAAATGCAAGTATGGTTTTGCCAAAAATCATTTAGGCTTATTTACCTGTGCACCCAAGAGAAATAACATGAGCGTTGTCAATTACATGTACGAAAATTATGCCTATGAAAACATTGAAAATGCTCCAACTTCAAAAATGTTTGCTTTAAAAATGTTTTCTCATTATACCATTAACAAAAATGGATTTACTTTTCGCCTTAGTGTTAATGACCTTGATGAGAAAGTATATTTAAAGGCTTACTTAAATGATGAATTTTTAGAAAATATTTGTAGCTGGGATTTTCAAGTGTTAGAAGAGAAGCTTATAACTAAACTATCAACTCTTGCACTTGTTGACTGTTATCCTTATAAGAGGGATAATGAAGACTATGTTAAATACTGCAAAATAACCTTTTATAAACTAAAAAGTTTTGAAAAGTTCTTAAACTTAATAAAAAATGATACCATATGTGTTCAAACATATTTATATGAAAGAACTGATGAACTGGGAAATAAAGTGGTTGAAACGCATGGTTTTCAATTTCAAATTAGAAAAGAAAATATTGAAAGGTTATACGATAAAATAACATTTTAAATGATAGATGTTAGTCAAGGCCGAAACGAAGTGAAGTTTATTTAAGCCTTGACTAACACACAATATTTATTATAAGACATTCAAAATGGACTTTTTCAAACAAAACTCTGGCTTTGTTTGCTAAAACCCAAATAAGTTAATAAGTAAATTTAACATTTTTTCTTAGCATTTTTGCTAAGTTTTAGTACATATTTGGTTGATTTTTTAGTTATCATGTAATATAATATTAATGCATCAAGGGAAGATAAGAAAGATGAGTCAGAAATTCATCCGCACCCATAGCGCAATTGGATAGAGCGTTAGACTACGGATCTAAAGGTTAGGGGTTCGACTCCCTTTGGGTGCACCATTAAAAATTCGGGAAGTAGCACAATTTGGTAGTGCACTACATTTGGGATGTAGGGGTCGCAGGTTCAAATCCTGTCTTCCCGACCAATTTTAAAAGAGAAGTACATTTAAGTTTATGTACTTTTTATTTTTGCCTATAATTGGAATAAGTAGTATGCGAAAATTTTGACAACATTTGTCGAATCCCTTTATTTTAATTTTAATTATGCTAATATAATTAATAAAAGGAGTGGTTGGAAGTGAAAATTGAACTAATGTTAAATGAACTTTTAAAAAAAGCTGAATATTCTGAATTATGGATTGAAACAATAAACCTTAAAGACCTTGACAAGAAAAGTACAAATCGTTTATAATTTTCTTTGTTAGAAGGTGGTTCTATGTATAATGAACGAATTTATTTAACACCTAATGATATTTTAGAGAAAGAGTTTAAAATTGATGCTCGGGGTTATCGTCCTCAAGAAGTTGATAAATTTCTTGATATGATTATTCGTGATTATACGGAATTTAATTCTATAATAAAAAAATATGATAAAGAAGTCAAAGATTTAACAGAAGAAAACAATCGTTTAAAACATGATATCATGGTTTTAAAAGAACAATTAGAAGTAGCCAAAGCTAACGAAACAAAAGTTAATAATCCTACCAATGTGGATTTATTAAAAAGAATTAGTCAACTAGAAAAAGTTGTTTTTGGTAAAGAAAATTAATATTTAGGCAAATGCTATATTAGCAAGTAATATAGAGGAAAGTCCATGCTCACACAATCTGTGATGATTGTAGTGTTTGCGCTTAGGGAAAAAATAACCTAAGGTAGCTTTAATGCTAACGGCGTTGAAATTATCTTTTAAAAGATAAGAGTAGATGTAAAGTGCCACAGAAACGGAGTTGTTTGGTAACAAGCAAATGAAACGCGGTAAACCCCACAAGTGAGAAACCCAAATTATGGTAGGGGAGTTATAAAAAAAGAAACGAATTTTTTTATAAATGCATATTGCATAGATAAATATTTGCCACTTCATTATTGAAGTACAGAACATGGCTTATTAATATTAATTTTTTATTAATTAAGGAGTGAAAATTTTGGAAGAAATAGCCGAACTTTTGAGAGAAACAAGAACTGAGGCGGGTATTGAACTTTCTGAAGTCAGTAAAGATTTAGATATTAGTGAAATAATATTACAAAATATTGAAGAAGGTAAAATTGGTTCATTTAAAGATGTCTTTACATTAAAAACCTATATATCTAATTATGCTAAATATTTAGGACTGGAACCAGATAAAATAATAGATGAATTTAATGAATATTTATTTGAGTATACATCTAAAATACCTGTTAAAGAATTAGAAAAAACTATTGAACTTAATACAAAAGAAATAAATGAAGAGAGAATATCTTCACCTTATACGGTAACAAAGCAAAAAAATAAAAAAGGCGTCTATATTTTATTTTATCTTTTAGTACTTATACTTGTTATTTTAGCCATTTTTTGGTCAGTTAATCAAATAACCGTCGAAAAAAATAATGCATATGTTTTTAATTATAGAAAGTAGTGAATAAATAATGAAAATGAATTTGCCCAATAAAATAACCATCGCTAGAATAATAATAGCGGTTCTAATGATAATTATTTTGTTAATTCCTTGGCATGATTTAGGGGTTAATTTTAGTGAGTATTATGTTAAAGATACGGTTATTAGTTTGAAGTATATTATTGCTGGTATTTTATTTTTAATTGGTTCCGTAAGTGATTTTATTGATGGGTACATTGCCAGAAGTAGAAATTTAGTTACTGATTTTGGTAAAGTTGCCGATGCTATCGCAGATAAAATTTTGGTAAATGGTTTACTCATTATTTTAGCCTACGACCGTTTGATACCGATTTTAATCCCGGTGGTTATTATTACGAGAGATATTATTGTTGATTCATGTAAAATGATTTCTGGTAACAAAGGTAAAGTTGTAGCAGCGAGTAAACTCGGAAAATTAAAAACCATTTGTATGATGGTGGGAATTACTTTACTACTTTTTGGCAATATCCCGTTTGTGTTTATTAATGTTCCTGTGGATTTAATTTTAATTTTAATTGCCACTGTCTTATCTGTTATCAGTGGGTGTCAATATTATTATAATGTAAAACCTTATTTATTTTCTGAAACTTAGGCCATTTAGATTTCTAAATGGTTTTTAAATTGTCAAATTTAGTAATGAGGGACAGGATAAAAACATGAAAAATTCAAAAAAATTAATTTAGCCTAGGTAAAACCTAGGTTTGTTTAAGTTTAAATATA
>CANQRA010000019.1 GCA_947626125.1 uncultured Bacilli bacterium | reverse complement strand
TGCCAAGAAGTAGCTAAAGGACCTGTTTCCGCTTCCCCATCACCAATGACACAAGCCACGATTAAATCTTTATTATCAAGGGCAGCCCCAAAAGCATGTGCAAGACTATACCCCAGTTCGCCCCCTTCATTAATACTCCCCGGAACTTCTGGCGATACATGACTAGAGGTACCTCCCGGATAAGAAAAATTCTTAAATAATTTTTTTAAGCCCTCTTCATTTTTCGTAAATTCTGGATAAGCTTCGGTATAGACCCCTTCAATATAACTATTAGCAATCATTGCTTCCCCACTATGGCCAGGACCAGAAATATACATCATATTTAAATTATATTTATTAATTATTCTATTTAAATGCGTATAAATAAAGTTTTGGCCCGGAGCACTACCCCAATGACCAACTAATTTATTTTTAATATCATCTTTCGTTAATTCTCTTTTTAATAAAGGATTATCTTTTAAATAAAGCATTCCTAAGGATAAATAATTACATGTCCGGAAATATTTATCTAAATTTTCAATTTCTTTATTTTCACTATTCTTTTTTGCTAGCATACTATCACCTATTATTATTATAAAATATTTCAAGGCTAAGTACAATTAATTTTCTTATCTTTTTCTTTCTAAAGTAGATAATAAAGGTTCAATTAAATCATCAATAAAGTAATCATCTTTTTGAGGAGCTTCTCTTTTATAAATCATATTTTCTAAATAACGAAGAATATCATTAGTAAAGATTTCCCATTTGTTAAATTTATGAGATATATTAATTAAATCTTCTGGTGTACTATAAACTTGATATTTACCTATAATAGATTGTAAAAGCATAGCTAGTAAACACATTTTATCATTTAAGATTAAATTATCTAGGGAAAAATCTTGATTATTTTTATGAAAAAAAGAAATATCAAAGATAGTTTTAGTAATGTATTTAGAAGTTGGCTTACCTTCATAAAATGAATCACCAACATCAATAAAAGTAGGCTCATTACTATCATCGATTAAATAATTTAAATAAGTGATTTCAAAAGGATTAAACCCTTGTTCATGTGCATTTTTTAAAGATAATAACATCTTTTTAAATAATAGAACTATCTCTTTATTAGACATCGTTTTTAACTTTTCTGTCAACTCATGATGATTATGTAAATATTTGCTAACAATAAAATAAAACATATTATAATCATCAACAAATATTTTTTCCGGAAAGAGAAAATGCGGAATTTGTAATCCCATTAATTTTTCTAAAACTTCAACATTAACATCAGATTGATATTCTCTTTTTATAAATTTATTATTAAATATCATTAAATCTTGGCAATTATTTTGATATCTAACATATTCTTCCGGTATATCGGGCATTACAGAAAATTTTGTCATATGTATTCTCCTCTTATTAGTTATAAATATTACCATAAAAATAATAATAGTTCAACTTTTTTATCTTTTTATATTCTTTTGGCATTCCTTCAAAAGAGATATTAACATAACCATTTTCTTCTAAATGCGTTGTTAATGTAGTTACAGGCTCATTATCTATTAGATAAATAAAGCCATAGAAAAACCATAATTACTTATGGTTTCATTTACACTTTGCAATTTAGCAAACACAATCTACATATGTATCGGTTAAACATCTAATGGCGCATAAACATCCACAGTCCATAGTGAAGAATGAGTTTGTCGTTACGTATGGATAAAGGCTTGTTGGGTCAGTATTCTCAGCAAGTACTCTAAATGTACAACAATTGCCTTCAATTTTTTCTACTCTAAAGACAGTTGAACAAGTACCTCCAATTGGTTGAGAGCTACAATTTGTTGTAACATCTTTGCTTATTGGCATACTCCATGGTGTACCAAAAAGTGATAAATGGTAGAACATATATTGACATTATTTATTTAATAACGCTATGGTTATTATTTTTTTTGCCTTAATTTAATGGCATGACACCTAGCCACCCCCCTTTTAAAACTATTAATACTGATAGTTACTCTCCTTTTTTTATCGAACTAATTTTTTAAAATTAATTAGCACTTAATACTTTATAATAAGTAATGATACTTTATAACTTTTATCTTATTTAAATAAACACTAATAAAAAAAATATTTAATCTAATAAAATATATCGATTAAATATTTAAAACTTATTTAAATGTCTTAAAAAAAGTTTAAAATGGTATATTTAAGATTAATAATTATATGTAGTTGCTTCATTGACAAAAATCTTATAATCATCAAATTGGACTATTTTATAATTTTTATCTTTTGGATAGTAAAAATTAAAATTAGCCGACCTACCACTTTTTATATCAAAGGCTATATTATCATCAAAGCCAACGACTTTTCCATCATTATAGTAAACTACTGCTACTTCTATTGATTGTATTTCATCTTGTGAATTATTCTTAACTTGAAGAACTATATTCTTACCGGTATTATTATTGCTTATTTGTAATTTATCATAATAAGTTGCGTAATCTGTTCTTTCTACATCAACATATATTTTATAATTATCAAATTTACTAGGGGTGTCATACATCTCTAAAGCTACATCTCTTTTAGCTCCAACTCCATCTAAATATTCCTTTTGACTTCCTAATATTGTTCCTTTTTCATCATAAAATTCTACTTCTACTATCATATCTAAAGCAATATTGTTATCATTTGTTACAAAGACAATTAACATACCATTTTTTGCCAATTCTCCATAACTTTTAATATTTTTAGATAATTTAACTAAATCAGCATTACCATCGTTACTATTAATAGTATCGTCATATTTACCAAAATTTTCATAATACGGTTTATCATTATCTAAATCACTTTTCAAAAACCTGCTTATATTAATCCCTAGCATTACCACTAACAAAATTACTAAAATTCCAATTATAATATATTTATTATTTCTTATAAAATCCATACTTTTAACTACTTTCTTTTTTTAAAGAGTAACCATATACTTTAAATTAGCTATCATACTTATGTTTTTTACCTTTAATCTCTATTCCTATCTTTATCTATAAGCTTATCTAATCGATAACATATTAAATAGACTATGTATAATATTAAACTACCAGAACCACAAGCACATAAAATAGCAAGGCCATCTAAAAAGAGATATACATTAAATTCATATTCTAGCAGATATCCTCCAATCCAATAAAGACAACTAAATAAAATTCCAACTGATAATAATATCTCTGCACTTTTATGAATATAATGAGTAGTTTTTAATCTATGATATTTTTCCATTGCCAAATATTCTTCTTTTTTAAAAATATAGCCACAATGTTCACATGACTCTAAATCCTTCCAATTTAATGTTCCACAAACTTCACATTTCATATAATCTAACACCTCTATTATAATTGTATATTATTTAATTCTTGTAGTAAATAGTTCCTGTGAATATTTTACATTAAATACTATCATACTTTACATAAGGTAGTGATTATATGAAACTAGAATTTAAAAATTTAAAAGATTTACTTATTTTTAATATTAAATATTACAGATATCTTAAAAATATCTCACAAGAAAGATTAGCAGAATCTTGCTCTTTAAGTTCCCGATATATTACAGATATTGAAAGAGGAATACATTGCCCCACCATTAATAAAATAGAATTAATTGCTAAAGTTTTAGAAATCGAACCATACATATTATTTCAAAATCCTTTAAGAGATAAAAATATTATTGAAAAAATTAATAATACTAGACAATACAATCAAAAGTAATTATTTAATTATATAATTATTTAATTATTTAATTATTTATTAATTATTTATTAATTATTCCATGTAAGACTTACTAATATTAAAATCTTCTAATTTATACATAAAATAGATTATTTTTCTTCTTTAAAAATGTGTCTTAAAATAATTTCCATATTTTCTTGTATTATTAGACTGATTTTTCAAGTATTTAATTCCATTTTCAGGGTTATTATGTAAAGAATATTTAACTGACTTGAACTTTTTATCAAGTCTTTTTTTGGCTTGAAAGCAAAACCCCGCTATTGGACTTTCAATAGTAATTACATAGATATGAAAATGATAATCAATTTTTATTCCTCCTATTATTTTTTTAGGTCTTCCTCTACCCGACTTACGCTTATAATAAGTATAAGCTGTATCACTCTTGGTGTTAGACAAGCCAACAATAAAAGAAATATCGGAATAGTTTTGATTACTTTCTGCTACTCTTTTTAATAATTGATAAATATTTTTTAATTCTTTTAATCCCTTTATTTCATCAATAAACTTATCTCCTATTTCTAAAACATAACATCTTATATTATCATTTTGATTCATTACCATCTACCCACTTATCTATGCTTTCCTTTTTAAAATAAATCTTTTTACCAATTCTAAAATGTGGTAGTTCCCCTTTCCTTAGTAAATTTCTAATTGTAGAAATAGAACAATTTAAATAATCGGCTAGTTCTTTAATATTTAAAATAATTTTAGCCATTTTTTACTCCTTTCTTTTAAGAGAAAGTTGACTTTCTCTCTTAACTGATTATAATAACTCTTTAACTTGTTAATTTTAAGGCACAAAGTGAGGGAAAAAGTGAGGGATAAAGAAAATGAACGAGGAAACGGTTGAAATAAAACCTGAAGAAGTGTTTTACTTAAAGCAAAGGAGGAAGATAATCAATATAGAAAAAGTAAAATTAGATATTTACGGAGCAAACATTATTGCTAAAAATGGAAGTTCCTTAGAGATGGGAGATGAGATAGTAGTAAGCAACGATAAGGAAACGATTAAAAAAAACACATCTATTTTAAATGCTTGTGTTAGTCTTGGAAGATATGTTTATGAACATAGTAATTTATTATATGATCTAGCTTCTACATACTACAAATACACTAATTTAAATCATGTCGCTTATGTTAAAGGTAATACTTTATTAGGGGAAGATATAGAGGATATTCCTAAAGTAGAATTGAAATATAATTATAAAAATATTAATAGGGATGAAATTAATGCACTTGAATTTAATCCAAATGAGGAATTGAGTTTAAAAATTGATGAGAAACTAGAAACGCTTCTGTTAAAATGGTTTAAAGTATGTGGTATTTTAGAATTGGAATATTATAGTGGTGACTTTAATCATCAAGTAATAAATATGGAACATATTTTAGTTATATTAGACTCATGTTTAAGTTTTTATGAATTTTATCTAGAGGTTAAAGAGAAAAGATTAAAAAGAGAAGTAAGAGTAAATATAACCTACTCTCTAACGCAAAATTCAAATGGAGATATCGTTGTTCTTAAAAAAGTTTCCGATATACTAAGTCTAGCATATCTTTCTACAATCACTTATTTAAGATATGATTGTAAAATGCTCAAAGAATGTGAATATTGTCACGAACTTTTCTTTGGAAGAAAAAATAAGTTATGTTGTTCACAAAGATGTAAAGATTTAAAAAACGGTAAGTATGAAAAAAGAAAACTAAAAAAGGCTAATAATTAAGTATTTAGTAATTCAAGTATTACTTTAAGTTAGCATAAGATTTAACAGGGAGGTTAAATTGACAATTATTTATAAGTTTGATGAAGAGAGTAATAAAACTTTACAAGATATATTAGAAGATTATTTTGAAAACTATTATCTTATAAACAATATTATATCTAGTAAATAAACTCCTTAAAATATGAACGATTTACTGTATTATAAGCAAAAATATGGTAAAATATATTTGTCAATATATGTTTTACTTTAATTTAAAGGAGGTTAAATTATTAAAAGTGAAACACCCAAAGTTGGAGCATATTTAAGACTTTCTAAAGATGATAATATAAAAATAAAAGAAAGTGAAAGTATCGAAAACCAAAGGGACTATATAATGAATTACATAAAAGAACATGACTATATTTTTATAGATGAGTATATTGATGATGGTATAAGCGGAACTACTTTTGAAAGAAACGGCTTTAAAAGGTTAATTGAAGACGCTAAAAACGGAAGAATAAATACTATAATTACGAAAGATTTATCTAGATTAGGTAGAAATTCAAGCTATACTCAAGCATATCTTGATGAATTTTTTCCTAGGTATAATATAAGATTTATTGCCATAAACGATAATGTAGATACATTAAATCGGGAAATTGGCGATATGGAAACAGGAATCAAAAATTTATTTAATGAACAGTATGCTAGGGATATTAGTAAAAAGGTCATATCTTCTATAACTACTTCCAAAAAAAACGGTAAATTTCTCGGTGGTATAGCACCATACGGCTATAAAAAAGATGAAACCGATAAATACAAGCTAGTAATTGATGAACCTACCGCTAAAATAGTTAGAAGAATATTTGATATGTTTGTTAATGGATATAGCATTCATTGTATTGCTGAAACATTAACGGCTGAACATATACCAATACCATCAGTTTATAAAAACTTAAATCGGGGCTTGAAATCAACAGCTTATGGTTGTTGGTGTACACGGACAATTGGCGAGATATTAAATAACCCTACTTATATAGGAAACCTTACCCAAGGGCGAAGAAAAAAAGAAAGTTATAAATCAAAGAGAATTAAACGCACTCCTAAAGAAAACTGGATAATTGCTGAAAATACACATGAACCAATTATTGATAATACAACTTTCAATATAGCTCAAAACTTATTAAATAAGAATGTTGGGAAAAACTGCAATGATATCTTATTGAAAGGGTTTCTTTATTGTAAAGAATGTGGACATACAATTTCTATAACTAAAAATGGCAATGGGAAATACTATTGCAATTGTAATTATTATAAAAAGCATTCTAAAAGAGGACTATGTACACCACATTCATTTTCTTATCAGCAATTTGAAGATAAAATACTAAGCGATTTAAAAAATATTTGTAAGCAATATTTAAAGAAAGATAAATTAATTGATATTGCTAAAAATAGTAATAAAAAAGAAAAAAGGATTTCTTATTTAGAAAATGAGCTTATAAAAGTTAAAAATACAATAAATTCTTATAAAAGGAATTTAGATGAAGTCTATATTGATAAACTAAATAAAACAATTACACTAGAACAGTTTCAACGAGTTAATGAAACCATAATAAAAAATATCGAAAAAGAAAAAGAGTATTTAAACTCTTTAGAACTAGAATATAATTGTTTAATTTTAAATCAACCGGTCAATGAAGATTACGATAGTATTATATCAGATTTTTTATCATTTAAAAAGCCATCTAGACAACTAATTGCAAGTTTAATTGATAAAATAGAAATCGATAAAGATAAGAATGTATATATTAATTTTAAAATAAAATCTATATATTAATCACTTTAGGGCATTTACCATGGTGTACCATTTCCACAACATGTATAAAGCATTACTGGTCTAGTGTTGCATACTAAACAATTACTACCTCCACCAAGCATTGGTCTATCACAAGTATCTAAACAGTTATCTGGACAAGCATTTTCTTGTAATACCAAAATAATACTTAAAATTTCATTAATGCAATTACCAGAATTATTTGAACTTCCTGAATTATTATTCATCTTTTCACCCTTTCATGTATTCTCATTATTAATTTATGATTAATTTATAAAAAAGTGAATTCATTTAATTATACTTTTAAATAATCATTATTTATAGTATAATTATGGTGGGTGATAAATTTGAGTCCAATACTCCAATATATAATTATTGCTGTAGTTATTCTTATTATTTTAGCAGTAGCATTGAAAATTACAAGAAAAGATTTTGCTATTAAAGAAAATAAATTAATTGAATATCTTGGTGGAAAAGATAATATTATTAATGCTGAATGTAATATGAGTCGCTTTAAAGTAATATTAAGAGATGTTAGTATTGTTCAAAAAGACGCAATCCAACGGTTAGGGGCTAAAGGAATTGTGGAAATTGATAATCAATTAAAAATAATTTTTGATAAAAATGCTAAACAATTAAAAAAATATATTGACGAAATTGTCTAATATATTTTTTTATGTTTAAATCTTTTCAATATCTAAAATATCCGTTATTTTGATTTGTTCTCCCGTCATCGTTAAAAGATTTGTACTCGTTTTCCCTACGATTGTTTTTTCTATAACCCTATCTTTTAAAGTGATTTTTACTTTACTTTTGTATACATGTGAGGGAGATGCAAAAATATTATTAATTTTTCTAATAACACTTAAACTATCTTGTTTAACTACACTCCTGTCACTACCATAAAAGATATCTTGCGTATTCTTTTTTATATTGTTTACTTTTCCTTCAAAAACCTTAGGTAAATCTTTCATTTTATCACACGCCTTTATTATATTTTATGATAAATAACTATTTTTTGAACCATAATAATATTATGAAAATATTAAAAAAAGAAAATTTAATATTATTTATACCATTACTTATATTAACTATCATAAGTCTTTTTAATATGGTTAATGCTAAATTATTAAATCCCATCTATAATAATATTTGGCAAAAACAATTAATTTGGTTTATTCTCGGGTTTTTATTAATTATAATAATGCAAAAATTAGAGCTAAAAAAAATATTTAAAGTATCTAAATATTTATATTTAATAGGTATTATTTTACTTATCTTGGTTTTATTTATTGGCACTAACATTAATGGGGCTAAGTGTTGGTTAAGTTTTAAAGGTATTTCTTTTCAACCCAGTGAATTTATGAAATTAGCTCTAGCTTTATATTTAGTCGATATTAAAAATAAAAAAGTGATTAATAATTTAAAAGATGAATTTTTTATTTTAATGAAAGTTATCGTTCTTACTTTAATACCATCTCTTTTAGTTTTTTTAGAACCTGATACAGGTGCTATCATTAATTATTTACTTATTTTATTAGTTATTATCTTTTCTTTAAAATTAAATAAATGGTGGTATATTTCGGCCTTTGCTTTTGGTTCAATTCTTTTAGGTGCTTTTTTTATCCTTTATTTTTTCTTTCAAGATATTTTAATTAAATTAATTGGCACTTCTTTCTTTTATCGGATGGACCGTTTAATAAATTTTGCTAATGGAAGTAGTTATCAATTAACACAAGCATTAATTACTATTGGTGCTTCTTCATTCTTTGGGGTTGGTTTTAATAAAATTCTCATTTATATTCCTGAAGCTCCAACTGATTTTGTTTTTGCTTTTTCTCTGGGTAACTTTGGCATCTTTAGTGGTCTTCTTATAATCATCTCTTTATTAATAATAGATATTTATTTAATTTGTAAAACAAATAAATTAAATAAAAAATTTAAAACTTTTGGTTGGGCATATTTAAGTATTTTGTTGTTTCATCAAGTATACAATATAGCTATGAACCTTGGCTTACTACCAATCATGGGAATACCTCTTCCCTTCTTATCTTATGGGGGAACTAACACCATAATTAATTTTATCTTTTTAGGTTTTTTATTAAAATTTATAAATACCCAAAATTATAGTTAAAAAGAGCCTTAAAATTCCAAGACTCTTTTTTATTTTTTTATTTAAAAACTATTTACAAAAATAATTAAAACTGCTTTAAATAAAACCTAGGAGGACGTATTTAAGTTGTTGCCTAAAACTTTTTTGAAAAAACTCAGTGGGTTTTGGATAGAGAGGATGGTGGTGCTTATGAAAAATAATAATCGGTTAGATTTTTTATTAATCATTATTTTTATATTAGTTTTAGCCTTGCTAATTCTCATCATAAAAATAGCTAGCATAAGCTAGCAAGAATCAACAATAGGTAACGCTTAATGCGTTCTCCTATTTATAATTTTACCATAACATTTTTGATTATACAATCATTTTTAAATCGCACTTTGAATACGATTGACGAAGAAAAAGAGTGAAGTTACTTTTTACTCCACTCCTTAAATTATAGAGTTATTTTTACTAAATGTATACAACAACTGTAAGTAAAACTATAATGATTACTAACATGCCTAAGATATACATCCATGAATGTTTAAGCCATTCTTTATAATCTATATGTAAGTAAGATAGGCCCATTAAAAGTAAAATACTTGATGGAGCAAAGAAACCTACAAAACCATACATAATAAGGAAAATAGCATAAACCAAATCAATATTGGCTGAGAATGTTGTTGTAAAGTAATTAGCTACAGCATAACTACCCCAACCCATATCAGTATGGAAGAAATTTGAAATAAATGCTCCCAATGAAACAATATATGGATTAAATTTCGTTACGCCTTTAGTAATTAAACTAATAATTGATGGAACAAATGGACTCGTATAAGCAGGTGCCATGATTAAGAAGGCTCCTACTAATGCAGCAGCAGGAAGAAGAATCTTTTTAAAACCATCTTTATAAGCCTCAATAAAATCATTTAATTTAATTTTATTGGCAATAGCAATAATGATTGTTAAGAAGATTAATAAAGCTCCACCATGCATTAAGTTCCAGCTTCCTAAAACACCTACTGGAGAACCACCAGTTTCAGAAGATGTTCTAAATAAAGAACCTAAAATGGCATTAACTGGCGTCATATTACCAAAGTTTTTGCCAAACCAACCACCAATAAGAGGAATATCTTTTAAAGCAAATGATAAAACTTTCTCGTGTAAATCAGCGAAGAAGTTAATACCAAAATTATTTTGCCAATCAACATATCCTAATACACAAATCACTAGTAAAATGATAAACATTAAAGCGATTGGCCAAGCATGTGCTTTTTCTTCCTCTTTAGTTAGCTTCTCCACTTTAAATGGGTCAGCTTCTTTTTCATTTACTTTATTTCCTTTTAATACTTTTTTAGCGTGTAAAACAGTAAAGAAATTAAATAAAATGATTCCAACAGCTAAGATGATAAAACGGTACATAATACCCATTTTATTATCAACATTTGAATAGAATGATAGATAATAATTAAAGGCAGGAATACCATCACCACCATATGTAAGGCCTAAAACACCTACCAACATTGAACCAAAGGTAGTCGCAAAAGCTGTTATTTTATCAAGATTTAATGATAACAATACTGATATAATGAATGGTACAAAAATAAGTGGTATTAATGTTTGACCCAAGATAGATGTCATTACTGCAAGAAGTAATGAACACATTAAAATAAATATTAATTCCTTTCCTTTTAAATTTTCAGCTAATGTATTAACTAATTTTTTATATCCTTTGCTTTTTAATAAAACAGCATAAAAAGCACCAAGGATAAAGACAAAGGCAATCTTATCGCCTGTAAAATTCATGGCATAATAGAAATAATTTGCTAAATCAGAAAAACTTTCTTGCGTCATACCATAACTAACAAAAGATGAACCTCTAAATAGACCATAGTCAAAAACCCAAGATAAACCAATGCCAAATAAAACGAATAAACCAATCCATTTAACAAGGCTATACTTCTTTGATTTCTTAGCAATCATAATGCCACCAAAAATTGTTAATGCAACAACAATTACTAGCCCAATAATTTGAGCAATTCCCATAGTTTCCATATTTTACCTCCTACTAAAAATTATAGCACTATTAAATATAAAAAAAAAGCATTTTCTGCTTTTCTCAATTAATCTCTTGGTTTCATCGTTGGAAATAAGATAACATCTCTTATAGAATCACTTTCGGTAAATAACATTACTAAACGGTCAATGCCATAACCAATTCCCCCAGCTGGAGGCATGCCATATTCTAAGGCTTCGATAAAGTCCATATCAATATCATTGGCTTCATCATTGCCTAAATCTCTTTCCTTTAATTGATTTTCAAATCTTTCTAATTGGTCAATTGGGTCATTTAATTCGGTATAAGCATTGGCAAATTCTTTCCCCCCAATAAATAATTCAAAACGGTCGACAAACCTTCCATCTTGCGGATTTTTCTTCGTAAGAGGACTGATTTCGATTGGATGACCATATAAAAATGTTGGATTAATTAATGTTTCTTCGACATATTTTTCAAAGAATAAATTAATAATATGACCTAAAGATTTTTGATGTTCTTCAACCGTTATATGATGTTCTTTACATAATTCTAATAATTCATCTAGGGTCATCTCTTTAGTAAAATCAATACCTGTTACTTCTTTAATGGCATCAGTCATACTAATTCTTTTCCAAGGTCCTTCTAAATTAATCTCATTACCACACCAATTATAAATCATTTTGCCAAAAACTTCTTTAGCAATCGTTTGAAACATTTCTTCAGTTAAGTTCATCATTCCCTCTAAATCGGAATAAGCTAAATAAGCTTCCATTAAAGTAAATTCGGGATTATGTTTTGGGTCCATTCCTTCATTTCGGAAAGTCCTACCAATTTCATACACAGCTTCCATACCGCCCACCAATAATCTTTTTAAAGGAAGTTCCAAAGCAATTCTTAAATACATATCTAAGTCTTGAGTATTATGATGCGTAACAAAAGGTCTTGCGGAAGCTCCGGTTAAAAGAGTTGTTAAGATAGGCGTTTCAACTTCGGTGAATCCTCTTTTATCCATAAAATTTTGAATACATCTAATAATTCTTGGCCTAGTAAAAGCGATTTTTTTAGCTTCTTCATTCATGATTAAATCAACATATCTTCTTCGATATCTTTCTTCAATATCTGTAAGGCCATGGAATTTCTCCGGAAGAGGACGTAAAGACTTAACTAAATGGGTATATTTTGTGGCATGGATAGTCAAAGCTCCCGTATTTGTTTTACATATCCACCCATTAATACCAATAATATCACCAATATCACAAGATTTATATAATTCGTATTCATCTTCCCCAACATCATTAATACTAATATAAATTTGCATATTACCAAATTTATCTTGAATATCCATGAATCCGGCTTTACCACTTCTTCTTTTATTCATGATGCGACCCGCAACGATTACTTCCATCTTTTTTTCTTCTAGTTCTTCTTTTGTAAATTGTTCATAATTTTCTTTAATGTCTTTAGAATTACTCGTCACATCAAAACGATGACCAAAAGGATCAAGCCCAAGTTTTCTTAAATTCTCGGCTTTTTCTCTTCTTACTAATTCTTGTTCACTAAATTCTCGCATAAATGCACCACCTAGATAAGATTATAGCATAAAAAAATAGCCTTTCAAAGCAAAAGGCTATTTATTTTGCTAATTTAACTAGATTTTGTACATCTTTGTTTTGTTTTTAGTGGCTAGATAAGCCGCAACGGCAATAACAGAAATAGTACCTAAAGCAATAAATGGAACAGCAGAGCCAGTATCTTTATTATCTGTTGGTTTATCTGGATTAGTTATATCTGGTGTAGAAATAGTTGTATCGCCACTTCTAAATTCAATTCCACAATCTTTTTCACCGGAACCCTTGTAAGTAAATTGGAATAAATCACCCACACCATTTACCTCAGGTCCCGTTAAATTAACTGTCCAAACATGTCCATTTTGGCTCTTTGTAAAAGTCCAAGAGCTACCTTCCACAGTATCGATACTAGTTACGGTTGCTCCTCCCTTTTCGGTTAAAGTAACATCTATGGCCCCAACACCATTTTCGCTATCAATATCATAAGTAACTAAGCAAGTTATATATCCTTCAGCATCTTGTTCTGTACAATTTAAAGGATTAATTTTAACTGTATCTGCTTTTGTTACATATGGAAACATTACCGCTAATGTTAAAGCCATCATTCCTAATAATTTTTTCATTTCTATCCTCTCCTATTCTTAGTATGTCTCCATTATACCATAAAAATACAAAAAGCTACATTCTTTTTTAATTTTTTTATTAATTTGTGTAAAATTGTGTTATTATATATATAGTATATTAAAATAAGGAGCAGGTAAAAATGATAAAACTACTTTTTCAACTAAAAAGTAATAAACTCTTCATCGAAGAGAAAAAAAGAATGAAAACCCCTGAAAAAATGTTAATTAACACTAATATTATTAGTCGGGATGAATTAATATTTAGTGATGAATATATCGAAGTTAATCCCCAACTTATCAATAATTTTATCAGGGAAATAGTTAAAAGTTATAATATTAATACTTTAATAATAAAAGAATTAAAATATACTCCTTTAATTTTAAATACTCTAACTAATATTCCCGAAATAAAGAATTTATATCTTTTAGAAGAAAACATTGTTACTTATGAAATTTGCGAGGCTATCATAAATACCAATAGTATTAAGAATGTTTCTTTATATAATATACCAACCTTTTTAATCGAGATGCTAGATAGAGCTAACATAACAGTTACATCAAGGAATGAAATTTTATTTAGCAGTAATTTTATGAAGGATAATGCCTTAGAAAATTTCTCTCAATTATTTTACAAAAGAAGTATATCGTTAGACTTTCCTTTATCGAAAAAAGATGAAGAAGACTTTTTAACTTTTTTAAATATAAATCGTTATTTAAAAATAATTTATACTAATAAACTAAGTAAATATGACATTGAAAATGTTTTAGATATTCTAAATAGTTTAAAAATTAAAAATATTACGATTATTATTAAACAAAATATTAATGATATTGAATTAATTGAGTACTTAAAGAAATTAAATAAGAAAAATAGTAAAACTAATGGTATTCATTTTAAAATAGATTATAGTGAAGATTATTTAGAAGATAACTTAATGGAGCAAATTCATATTAATACAATTAAAACTTGTATTTTTGTAGCATTATTCTTAGTTAGTTCTGTTGTTTTTTATGTTTTTTATATGAATTATAATTCGATGAAAAGAGTCGAAAGCATTCAAAATGATATTAATAATGCTCTAAGTAATACTAGTACTATTGCTGATAATGAAAATGATAACGAGGAAGAAAATAATAATTTTGATAGTGATTACTTTAATAAACCTATTATGGAAGATTATAAAGCTCTTTTAGAAATTAATGAAGATACAGTAGGATGGTTAAAAGTTAATAACACTAATGTTGATTATCCTGTTGTTCAAGCAAGTGATAATGACTATTATTTAAAAAGAAATTTTAAAAAAGAAAAAGATGTTAATGGCTGGATATTTATGGATTATAGAGCAAACCCCAAAACACTTAGTAGAAACACCATTATCTTTGGGCATAATATGTATTACAGTGGAGTTATGTTTGGAACCCTAACAAAAGCTAAACAAGCTAGCTGGTATAAAAATCCGGAGAACCAAATTATTGAATTTAATACTTTATATGATAAATTAAAATGGCAAATATTCTCTATTTATGTTGTTCCTAATACTAATGATTATTTAATAGCTAATTTTAGTAGCGATGAAAAATTTAAAGAATATTTAGATATGATAACCAAAAGAAGTAAATATGATTTCAATATTCCTGTATCTTTAAATGACCATATCTTAACTTTATCGACATGTACAGGGAATGATGCTGCCGACAGATTAGTTATTCATGCCGTCTTAATTACAGACAATTAAAAAGCGATTATTCGCTTTTTTTAACTTCTTTTTCCACGGCTTTTTCCATAGCTTCTAAATTTAATTGTAATCTTAGATTATTAGGGTCCATAACAATTGCCGTACTAACATAATATAAAGCTTCTTCATAATAACCTAAATTATAAGCACAAATACTTATTAAATCATAAACAAAACTATTCCAGGCAAATTCTTCATTAATATAAGACTCACTTTTCTTTTTTATTTCTAAAGCTTTTCGTAAATTAATGTAAGCATCTAAATAATCATTCTCTTCATAGAATAGATATGCTAATTCAATATAACTTTCTCTTAAATATGGGGCTTCTTCAATAGCTTTAAAATACCATTCTTTAGCTTCTTTTACCATGTCTTTAGCCCTATAACAACGGGCGATAAAACGCATTGAAGCACATCTTTCATCTTTCCAAGTAGCCTTTTTTAAAGATAGATGTTTCTTTAAAGTAGCAATGCTCTCATCCCATTTTCCATAGTACATATATTCTCTACCTAAATAATGCATATTACGGTCATCTTCAGGGTCTTCTTTCACACTTAATTCTAAAAGAGGTAAATAACTTCCTCTTGATTTAGTTTTATCAGGATAATGATTAACTACAATTTCTTTGCAAACTTTTTCTTTTTCTGGTTTTAAGGGTGTTAATACTTCATGTACCGGATGTGTCCATTTATAATAACCATTTTTATGAATTTTATTAATTAAAAAACTAGTCGCAGGGTTACCATATTCATCAAAGGACCAATTATAGCTGTATCTTAATCTAGTCGTTTCATCATCCCAGGCCTTTAAAAGCTTTTCTTTCCACCCTTTTTCAAAGACTTCATCTAAATCAAGGCAAACGCAGATGTCATATTCTTTTGGAACTAAAGATAGTGAAGCATTTCTAGCATCATCAAAACGCCAAGGTTCAAAAGTCTTCGTATGAACTTCTACGCCTAATTCTTCTAATAAAGACACTGTATTATCGGTAGAACCTGTATCTAAGACAATAATTTTATCGGCTTCTTTAATACTTTCATACCATCTCTTAACAAATTTTTCTTCATTTTTAGTAATGGCATAAACACATATTTTATAATCTTTCACTTTATCACCTACGATATTTTATGCATAATTTTTATTTTAGACAAAAAGCATTAAGTTTTTAGCTTAATGCTTTAAGAATTAACCAACTTTTACTACTGTTAAACGACCATTGTTAACGGTTAAGCTATTGGTTTGAACAGAAGTTGTAAGTAAGATATCTACTACCCCATTAGCTCCTAGTTCAGCAATAACGGTACCATTATAATTAAGTGGTGTATCGGTACCTATTGTAGCTGTTCTTGACGTACCCGTTATGGCTTGATTATTGTCATTAACGGCTAAAGTAATTGAACCGGAAGCATCAGTTGTTGAAACATCAGCATTATAGGTTATTTCATATGTACCAGCTTCTGCAACTGTAATAGCATTAGGTGTTGTATATGAAACGTTTTCGCCTGGTAAAGTCGTACCAAGTTCAATAGTGTATGGACTAGCATTTTGGGTTAAATCAATTGTTTGACTTGATGTAGCAAGTAAACCACCAAAGGCCGTTATAGCTTCAGGACCTGTTGGACCAGTGGCTCCTGTTTCTCCTGTAGGACCAGTTGGACCAGTTGGACCTGTCGCTCCTGTAACGGCATTAACGACGACTATCCCTA